>JAPPBX010000068.1 GCA_026702755.1 Candidatus Poribacteria bacterium
ATTGTCGACGGCTTCAACAAAATGAAATATGATCTTGTTTTTGCCGATCACGATATTGATCCACGTACCGTTCAATCGGTCGTTTTTGATATAATTGTAGCCGGTGATTATAACATTGCTGTCATCGGATTCAGTGATGCGAACAAAGCCGAATCAGATCCGGAAATCCAAGAGTGGATTAAGACCGAAGATGGTCACATCCAGATGCCATATCGTGATGTTATTCAAGCACCTGGCAACTACGGTCAATCCTCAGATTACACCAGTAACCGCTCAAGTCTCCTTGACAATCCGAGCGATTGGGAAGGCGAAGGCAGGCCCCGCAAAATCAGTTATCGCTATGGTGCGGGACGCGCAGCACTCCTCTATGGTCTTGATTTAGAAGGTACTGTCGGCAATGTTTTCGTCCGTGCTCACTACTCTATTAATGGTAAATATAAGCAATATCCGACGATCCCCAAAGATCAGATTGGATTTAGTAGACTTAAGCCGACTATCATAGGTGAAGATGGTGAGGAAGAAACCGGCATTTCCATTGATCCGGCGACAGGTTTGCCGTTAGATGGCAATGGCGTACCCACCTATTCGGAAACCGAAGGTGAGCGCTTTGAAGCCAGATTGGGCGGTGGTGGAACTGATGAAAGCGGTGACGGAGAAATGGGAAGAGAGACCGCATGGTTCGTCCAACTCAAATCTCGTTTCGGGAAGTTGTACCTTGAAGGTGTCTACTACCACATCGATCCGGGTTACACGACAACCTACCTCAACTTTGGTTCTAACACCGATAGAGACCAGCCCTACTCACTGGAGCGTACCCCCGAATCTCAGTCTGAACAAGATCCGTGGGATGAAGTTAATTACGCCCTCATTGAAGATGATGATGATGATGACGATTGGCCGGATGACATTGATTTTGATGGAGTCTTACCGCGCGCCGATGACAGAGACCAGAACGGTGTTTTGGACTTCCAAGAAGACTTCCTCATCTTCGATGCTGATCCACCAGTGTTTACCGATCTCGTCGATCTGAACAACAACGGTACGATTGATTCTCTTGAGGATGATTTTGAACCACAATATGAGTATGGAGTAGACAGGGAAGGCTACCACGTTTTCGCCGAATATGACCTTCTTGATAACCTTTCACTCAAAGTTGGGTGGCTCAACGAAAATGAAGTTTCCAGCCGCCGGCAGAACGACTCCAAATACCTACACGTTACTTATCAACGTGACATTCCGGACTTTGGAACTGTACTTTTCCAAAACCGCTTCGTCCGAGTTCGCGACGATATTCCAGATTACACCATTACCCTTCGTGTTGGCGAGTTAGAGCCTGTTCAAATTTCTGACGAACTTGACTTCTATAATGCTCGTGTGAACACGACAACGCTGCAGTTCCTCTATACTGCTGTTCCCAACCTCACGCTTGAAGCGAAGTTCCTCGTCGTGCTCCAAAAACAGTTTGAACAAGATGAGGCAGACGCGATTTTCTTGGATGTTGAGGGCTCAGGAGACGAAGATGATCCGCTGAATGCTGATCAGCGCGTTGACTTTATGGTACCCGTTGAGCAAGTTCGAGCCGCCGGTGAAAGGCGTGAATTTCCGTTCTATCCAGACCACGGAATTAACGCTCTTGACCCCGAGGACCCGGGCTTAATTTATGATTCTGAAAACTGGAAGAAGCGTCGTTATCCAGAACGGGATATTCGTAACCAGCAGACGATTCTCAAGGCAAGATACGAGATTCCGCTCGGTGACCTCCCCTTCGTTGACAGAATCGGTGAAGATTTGACGCTGACACCGATGGTCAAATATATCTGGGATCGTGCTTTCGATCGCAGTGCGGAAGAAATTGGGGATGCCCTTAACCCACGTCTGTTTGTTCCGACTGATGACGAACCCGTCGAATACTTACGCTTCAACCGTAGAAGTCGTGAGGATGTGCTCGGCGTACGGCTTGACTATCAGTTCACGCAACGAATGAACATTCTCGGTGGTTTCCAATATAGGAAGTTCACTAACCGTGATAATAATTTCAAGAACTATTTGACAAACTTCCCAGAAGATGAGGATGTCCCAGTCCTCTTCCGACCGGACCTGCGAACACGGATATTTGAGGTCCAAGCAATCAACCGCGGTGAATGGCTTGGGTTTAACATTGTTATCCTCGCTGGTTACCGGCGAACCACCATCCTGCTTGACCATACGACGAGTAATACGACGTTTGTCCGAGCAATGATGGGTTTCTAGATGATATTTGGATCACTGGACACGAAGAGATCGTGTCCAGTGATCTTATGTCTCGCAATATTACCCCTGCTGCCATTTTCTGTAATGCCTGAACAAAACGCGTAACTTCTTAAGCACTCAGGTGTTTTTTAATGAAAATGGCGTTGTAAGTGGAAGGAACAGTCCCGAGACCGGACCTATCCAACCTGAAAATTTGTGTAGTTTTGAAACACTCAAATGTTAGCCAAATTGAGTTGTTGGGCGAGGTTCCCACAACACTTTATGAGATGATTTTGAGAGACTTGCCAACGCGCTCGGCAAGTTACCCTAAGGAGGATCAGAACGAATGACTCGTTTAAGTTTGGTGTTAATTTTAATTGCTTGTGTCAGCATGTCTGTCGGCGTTGCCTACGCCCAAGACGCAAGCGGTGGAACTGTCCGAGGTCAAATCGTTGATACAACCACGGCACAGAGCCCAATCGAAGGCGTTCAAGTCAAGATTGTTGCCCAAGGTGGCGAGGAATATGAAGCGACAACGGATGCGAACGGTGATTATGAACGCTCCGGTGTTCCAGCAGGTCGTTACCTCATCAGTATCTATAGAGAAGGATACGGTGATCGGCTTGGTAAACCCGTTACAGTTGTTAATGGTGGTGACCACTTCGTGCCACTGAAGATGACCAAGAAAGACAATATCATTACTTTCTTCCAGAAGTTCGGATTTGTGTTCTGGCCGCTCGCGCTTTGTTCCATTACGGCATTGACTTTCATTATTGAAAGGCTTTTCACCTTTGTCCGGAACCGCTCTCGAATTGGAACCGAACAGTTTATCGCCAGTATTGCTGATTCACTACGTAAAGAGAACATTATGGAAGCCGTTTCCACTTGCGAAGAAGCTGGTGGACCGCTTGCGAATGTCCTTAAAGCAGGATTGCTGCGATACAGCCAAGCCCAAATTGAGGAACGCGATATTAGCAAAGAAGAAATTCAGGAAGCCATTGAGGAGGCAAGCCTCCTTGAAATTCCTGAGCTGGAAAGGAACCTACCGGTTCTTGGTACAGTTGCAGTCGTTTCTCCGCTGTTTGGTTTGCTCGGAACAGTTACAGGTATGATTAGTGCGTTTACAACAATCGCGCTTGAGGGTACTGGTGACCCGCAGCAGCTCGCCGGTGGTATCTCACAGGCACTTCTCACAACTGCTGCTGGCTTGACAGTTGCTATTCCTTGCCTGATTTTCTTCCAACTCTTCGATAGCTGGGTTAACAGACACATGGTTGAGATCTCTCAGGTTTCTACCGAGATCGTGAACCAGCTGATTGTTGGTGAAGGCGGCGACGCTTAGTCTATTCTTGGAATGGAACGGGTGGGTGTTTCACTCGCCCCTTCTAATTCTTATTAATGAGAAAGGAGATTCTGAATGGCACAAGTCAACGGAGACCAGAAATTGAGTCTGCTTGCGACCAAGATTCGGGAACGCAAACCACCAACGCTCAGTATGGCCCCTATGATTGATTGTGTGTTTTTGCTCTTGATCTTCTTCATGGTCTCAACAACCTTTTCGCCGATTCCAGGTCTTCGGGTGCAGCTACCCCCACCGGGGAAACCATCGCCCGATAAAACGAAAGGATTGACCGTCCGAATCGCGAACCCGGAACCTGGCGATGACAGAGGCACTATGGTGCTAAATGATGAGGTTGTCCAGATTGATGAAATGTTCAATAGGTTCATCAACGCTCCTGATGAAGCGACAAGCATGCTGATTATCCAATCCGAGCGAGACGTGCTTCATGAGCAGATTGTGCAAGTGATGGATATCGCGAAACAGGCAGGTATAGATAAAATCGGGTTCGCTATTGTTGCGAGAGACTGACGTATCTCACGCGATAGTAATAGCCCTTCACTCTCTATAGAAGGAAAATTCAGATGGCTTTGAACATGTCTCGACGGAAGAAAACAGGCGATGATGATGACATTCCGATGGCACCAATGATTGATTGTGTGTTTTTGTTGCTCATCTTCTTCATGGTGTCTGCTGTCATGAAAGCTCAACCGCCTTTCACCATCACCTTACCCGATTCCGCAACAAAGCACGAATTTACACGGAAGAAGTTCAATCTCTTCATTAGCCCTGACGGACGGATTTCGATTGATGATCAAGAGATGCTGACCCTGGAAGATATGGAACTGTTCATTGCAGCCCACGAAAACCAGATCAGCACCTTAATTATCAAGGCAGATAAGCGTGCAAAACACGGTGTTGTCATTGACGTGGTAGAACGAGCGAAACAGCGCTCCAGTAAAACGGAGGGGCTTGAAATCGCTTTCGCGGTCTCGGAAGAAGACTGAGGACTGCACAATGCAGTTAATAAAAAAGGCAGCTTCGGCTGCCTTTTTTTTTACCTAATAATCGATATCCCTGTAAAACGTACTAACCAGAAGAATCATCTGAAGAACACGCGTAACCTCATAAACTTTCAGGTGTTTTAAGACTAACTATAGTTTGGACAATTTCATCCTGTTAGGCCTTCCGAATAGGTGTTAGCAATAATGTAAATGAAACGTTATTCTTTGGTACTTGTCTAAGTCTAAGGAGAATTCAGATGGCTTTGAACATGTCTCGACGGAAGAAAACAGGCGACGATGATGGAATTCCGATGGCACCAATGATTGATTGTGTCTTCTTGTTGCTTATTTTCTTCATGGTATCTGTTGTCATGCGGGTTCCCCCGCCTTTTACTGCCACTTTACCGAATTCCGCAACTAAGCATGAGTCCACAGGGCAGAAGTTTAATCTCTTCATTAGCCCTGACGGACGGATTTCGATTGATGATCAGGAGATGTTGACACTGGAAGATATGGAACTTTTCATTGCAGCCCATGAAAACCAAGTCAGCACCCTAATTATCAAAGCAGGTAAGCGTGCAAAACACGGGGTCGTTATTGATGTCGTAGAATGAGCGAACAATGCTCCAATAAAACGGAGGGGCTTGAAATCGCTTTCGCGGTCTCGGAAGAAGACTGAAGACTGCAACGCAGTTAACAAAAAAGGCAGCTTCGGCTGCTTTTTTCTCTCATACGGAAGAGCGAGGTTACAAACCTCGCCAGCGGTAGCGGGAAGGATGAGGTTACAAACCTCGCCAGCGGTAGCGGGAAGGGCACTGACATAAAAGGCTTTAACGTTTTCGTGCTCTCCGCGATGCAGCTCTCCGTTTAAGTTTAACTGGTGCGGGAAGAGGTGGCGGTGGCGGTGTCACAACTTTCCAAAAGTGTGGCAGGAAATCCTCCCAATTGGTGAGGATGTCTTCAGCGTGTTCACTGCCGGTGTATACCGCATGATTCTGTATAAGTGCCAGCAAGTTTTTAATATCAGTTTCACCGGTCACTTTTTCCAGTTTTACCCAATCGGAGTTGTACTTTTTCTCGAATTGCTCTTCCTTGTCAAGGATATACGCGGTACCGCCCGTCATGCCTGCTCCAAAGTTCCTACCTGTTTCGCCCAGGATTACAACGGTCCCTGCGGTCATGTACTCGCATCCGTGGTCGCCAACACCTTCCACAACAGCAGTGGCACCACTATTTCGGACACAGAAGCGTTCACCGGCTCTGCCTGCTGCATAAAGTGCCCCACTTGTAGCACCGTACAAGACTGTATTTCCAATAATTGCATTTTCATAAGTTCGGAACGGTGCAGTTGACGTGGGTTTGATAATAAGTTCTCCACCCGCCAGCCCTTTACCTACATAATCATTGGCTTCTCCGGTCAGCACAAATTGCACACCGCTGATACAGAAAGCACCGAAACTTTGCCCTGCGCTGCCCTTAAAGTCGCACTGAATCGTTCTATCAGGCAAGCCAGCATCGCCATAGCACCCTGCAATTTCACCGGATAACTTCGCTCCCACTGTGCGGTGCGTATTCTGGATAGGATAGGAAAGTTGAATTGATGTTTTTTGCGCGATTGCTTGCTTTGCATCCGCCAAAATTTGATCATCGAGAGAAACGCCATCGCGATCATTTCGCTCCTGCAGGTGATAACGTGGTTGTGTTCCAGTTGGATCCGCAGGTGTCAGGATTTCACTCAAGTCCAGCGTGTCCGCCTTCGGATAATCTGCTAAATCGGCAGGTTGAAGCAGCTCTGGACGCCCAATAATATCGTTCAAACTTCGGTGTCCAAGATTAGCAAGAATGGCTCGGACCTCGTTTGCCACACCAAGCATGAAATTTACAACCATTTCAGGGGTGCCGGGATATTTCGCACGGAGAGCTGGATCTTGGGTAGCGACACCGACTGGACAGGTATTTAAGTGGCACTGACGTGCCATCACACACCCCGTTGCCACCATTGCTATTGTCCCGAAGCCGTATTCTTCTGCTCCGAGCATCGCAGCGATGACAATATCACGTCCAGAACGCATGCCACCGTCCGCCCGTAATACCACGCGATCCCGCAACTCATTCGTTACAAGCGAGCGTTGTGTTTCCGCGATTCCAAGTTCCCACGGCGTGCCTGCGTTCTTAATGGAGCTAAGCGGAGAAGCACCGGTGCCTCCTTCATGCCCGCTTACCTGTATTACATCAGCATACCCCTTTGCTACGCCTGATGCAATCGTTCCAACCAGAAATTCAGATACCAGTTTCACAGCGACTTTTGCTCGCGGGTTTGCTTGCTTCAGATCGTAGATGAGTTGTGCCAAATCCTCAATGGAATAGATATCGTGATGCGGCGGTGGTGAGATCAGTGGTACACCGGGTACAGAGTGTCGAATAGAGGCAATCTCGGCTGTTACTTTATGCCCAGGGATCTGTCCACCCTCTCCGGGTTTCGAGCCTTGCGCCATCTTGATTTCCAATTCCCGTGCCGAGGCGAGGTAGGTCGGTGTGACACCAAAACGTCCAGATGCGACCTGTTTGATAGCACTGGAGGCAAGGTCTCCGTTGGGTTGTGGTTTGAAGCGCGCGCTACTCTCACCGCCTTCTCCACTTCCTGATTTCGCCCCGAGGCGATTCATCGCTACTGCTAAGGTCTCATGTGTCTCACGACTTAACGCTCCAAAGGACATACTACCGGTTGTAAAACGCCGAACAATATCTTCTGCTGGTTCAACCTCCTCAATCGGAATGGGCGTGCTGGGCTTGAAGGCGAGGAGGTCTCGTAGACTGGAGGGTTCTCCCTCTTCAATAGCGGCAACGTATTTCTCATAATCCTCCGATTCACCGCCCTTGACAAATTTGTGAAGTGATTTAAACACTGCCGGATTGAACGCATGGAATTCGCCGTTTCTACGGAATCGGAAATAGCCTGCTTCTTCTAACGATGTGTCGCCATCGCTCCCGGAAAACGCTTTTGTGTGGAAATGGAGCGTCTCAGCGGCAATTTCATCAAACCCGATGCCGCTTAGGCGCGAAGTGGTCCCTGTAAAGCACTTATCAATGACCGTTGCATTGATCCCGAGTGCCTCAAAAATCTGGGCACCGCGGTAACTCGACACCGTCGAGATCCCCATCTTTGCCATAATCTTTAGGATCCCTTTCTCGACAGTTTCTTTATAAGTTTCAATGGCTTTCGGTGCTGTGAGCTCTTCAAATTCACCATCCTCAGCAAGGTGAGCGATAGTTGAGAACGCGAGATAAGGATTGATTGCAGCTGCCCCGTAACCGAGGAGAACAGCGAAATGGTGTTCTTCCCTTGCATCACCGGTTTCGGCGATGAGGCTTGCGCGCATCCGCTTGCCTTCTCGAATCAGATGGTGATGGACAGCACCGACAGCAAGTGCCATCGGAATTGGTGCGGTATCAGGACCGACATCCTTGTCGCTTAGCACAAGCAGGGTTTTCCCAGCATCGACTGCCTCGGAAGCCTGCTGGCACAATTCTTCCAACGCGGCTCCTAAGCCTTGTTTGCCAGAGGCTACCGGGAAACAAGCAGGGAGTGTCGCTATTTGAAAATCGGGTATATCAAGATTTCGTAACGCTTGTAAATCCTCATTTGTCAAGACAGGTGAAGATAACCGGATGAGTCGCGCATGTACGTCTGTCTCTGTGAGTAAACTGTACCGTCGTCCGAGGTAAGTCGTGAGCGACATCACCAAACGTTCCCGGATTGAATCAATGGGTGGATTTGTAACCTGCGCGAAACGTTGCTTGAAATAACTGTAGAGCGAACGGGGATGCCGAGAAATCACAGAAGGAGGTGTGTCATCCCCCATTGAACCGACGGCTTCCTTAGCCTGCGTTACCATTGGCTTGATAAATCGTTCGACATCCTCAATCATATAGCCGAAAGCCTTCTGGTATGTCGCCAGTTGCTCAGGAGCGGTATCTATCGTTGTGTTCGGATCAGTCTTTTGCGTTGGGAGCGTCACGATGCCTTTCTTTACCCATTCGGCATAGGGTTTCCGCTTGGCAATATTATGTTTAATCTCCGAATCTTTTATCAATTTCCCATGTGCTGTGTCAACAGCAATCATCTGCCCGGGTCCCAAACGCCCTTTCTCGACGACACTATTATCATCAAGTCCAATGATACCAACTTCGGATCCCATAACAACGGTTCCGTCTTCTGTGACTTTATAGCGTGCGGGCCGTAGTCCGTTTCTATCCAGACTTGCGCCGACGACAACGCCGTCTGTAAACGCGACCGCTGCTGGTCCGTCCCAAGGTTCACTGACACATGAAAGGTACTCATAGCAGTTTTTCAACACGTCCGGCATATCTGGAATCTGCTCATACGCTTCAGGAATTAGACACATCATAGCATGTAGGATATCACGTCCAGAGTGCGTTAGCAACTCCAAGACGTTATCCAAGCTCATTGAATCACTTCCGTGTTGATTGATAATTGGGACGAGTTTCTGGATATGTTCGTTCCAGAGAGGGGACTGCAAGTCGGCTTCGCGCGCTCGCATCCAATTGCGATTGCCCATCAAGGTGTTGATTTCACCGTTGTGTGCAAGCGTATGAAAGGGTTGGGCAAGCATCCACGTAGACGAGGTATTGGTGCTGTAGCGTTGGTGGAAAACAGCAAGTGCTGCCTGAAAATCCGGATCTCTTAGATCTGGATAAAAGTGATCAAGTTGGGGTGCTACCAGCAATCCTTTATAGACAATGGTTCGATGCGAAAAAGAGGCGATATGGAATTCATCGAGTTCGGTCGCTGAGACACGATGTTCTAACTCTTTGCATATCAGATACAAGCGTTGTTCAAAAGCGTCATCGGTAAGTTGCTCTGGCCGTCCGACCAATACCTGTTGAATCTCCGGCAGCGTTTCGAGCGCCTTAGCACCGAGTGCGGAAAGATCCTGAGGGACTGAACGCCATCCGAGGAGCGGAACACCGTATTGCTGTAGTATGCTTTCAACGATTTCGCGCCCTTGCGTCTGAGCATCCTGGTCGTGCCTTGGCAGGAAAATCATTCCGATGCCCATGTCATTTATCGAATTCAGGTGTATACCAAGCTTCTCAAGTGCTTTTTGAAATATTTTCTCCGGAATTTGTGTTAGAATACCTGCGCCATCGCCTGTCTTTGCATCAGCGGCTACGGCACCTCGGTGCGTCAGGTTTGTGACAGCTTGTGTTGCCATTTTAATAATTTCATGGCTCCGATTTCCGAAACGGTTCGCAACAAAACCAACGCCACAAGCATCTTTTTCTTTTAAATCATTATACATTTGTAAATTGACTCTCCATACATCCTTCTATAATTTCTTTTGCATTGGCATTGTAGAGCGGCCGCTCAATTCCAGATGATTCCATATTTAATCTGCCGAGCGAGGTTTGCGTGCCTTAGCCCCACCCTTTTCCCAAGGGTACAAACAATCGAAAAACGGACTTCGCTTTCAAGGTTGGATAGGGTGTTTCGCACGGTTTACATCGGACGCTGACTACTTGTATCCTGCCAGAGGTAGCGCGCCCCAAGGCAAGAGTGCCTTTGGAATCAACGGCGATCAGCGATCGCGTTACTGATGATTCGCGACCGGTTTGGCGGGCTTACATGCTTCGGTTCGGTTCTCAATTTTTGAGTCAAAACCGTTTGCGAGTTTTAATATTATACCTTAATTCAAGCCAAAAGTCAAGAAATTCGCTAAACTGAACCTCCGTATTTTCTCGTTAATAGCCGACTGCACACCCATCTCGTCTTGGATCTGAACCGGCGACAAGCGTGTCAAAGGATGGGTTGACGAAGATCGCTTGCCCGCCGCCAAAAAACGTGTTCCCCGGTATGATATGATGTCCTTTCTGTGCCAACGTGGCTTGTACATTCATCGGAATGCCTGTCTCCAGCATAATCCGCGAGTCATCCATCACCCGGAATCGAGGTGCGTCTAACGCGTTTTGTACGTCCATATTGAAATCTACGAGATTGGACACAAATTGGAGGTGCCCTTGTGCTTGCATTTGTCCACCCATGACCCCGAATGTCACTAAGGGAACGCCGTTTTGCCCGATCATACCGGGGATAATCGTGTGCAGCGTGCGTTTATGTGGAGCGATACAATTCGCATGGTTAGGGTTGAGTGAAAAACCCGCGCCCCGATTTTGTAACATGATACCTGTATCACCAGCAACTAAACCTGACCCAAAACCGGCGAAGATACTGTTGATGAAGGAGACAACGTTTCGATCGCTGTCAACCGCGCAGAGATACACCGTATCACTCCCCATTGACGGAACACCGGGAGTTGGTGTCATATTCGCCCGTCCCGGCGAGATACGCGCTCGCTGACTCTCCGTATAATCGTTGGAAAGCAGCCCAGCTACCGGTACATCTACAAACGTCGGATCTGTCACGTATTGGTAGAGATCGGAGAAGCCTAATTTCATTGCCTCAATTGCGTAGTGTAGATGTTCCGGAGTGTTATGCCCCATCGTTCCGAATTCAAAGCCTTCAACGATATTGAGTGCGAGTAGTGCAGCGATACCCTGTCCATTTGGTGGAATTTCATAGACATCGTAGCCCCGATAATTCGTAGAAATCGGTTCAACCCAATCCGATCTGTGTTCAGCGAAGTCCTGTTTTGTAAACAGCCCGCCGTTTTCATCGGAGAACTTCACAATTTTATCAGCAATCTCGCCTTCATAAAAGGCATCTCGACCGCCTTCTGCAATCAGTCGAAAGGTCTGTGCGAGATTCGGTTGGTGAAAGATTTCTCCTGGTGCTGGTGCTTTTCCATTGTTGAGGTATGTCCGCGCCGTATCGGGATGCTGTGCCAACATTGCCGCGCTTTCTTGCCACGCGAGACCAATCTGTGGACTGACTGGGAACCCTTTTTCTGCATAATCAATAGCAGGTTGCAGTACTTCTGCTAATGGCATGGTTCCACACTCTTTAAGAAGTGTTGACCACCCATCAATTGTGCCCGGCACTGTAACCGGATACATACTCCCGAAAGAAGGGATACTGGTTAACCCTTGCTTGGTAAAGAATTCCAGTTCTGCTGCGTAGGGTGCCCGACCACTTGCGTTTAAGCCGCGAAGAACACCGTCTTTGGGTTGGTAAACCAGCATGAAGGCATCCCCACCAATACCGGTTGACATCGGCTCAACGACGTTGAGTATCGCTGCCATCGCGACCGCAGCGTCAATAGCGTTTCCACCCTCGCGTAGGATTTGTAATCCGCCTTGCGCAGCAAGCGGTTGGCTCGTTGCGACTGCCCCATGTTGGCAGATGACAGCAGAACGTCCAGGTCCAAATTGGTTTGGGGAGTACCCATCAAACATGCTTTATCTCCTCGTTTAAAACCGTGCAATCCACTATAGCATAAGCGACTGCTTTTTTGACATACTCCCACAGCTAAAGCAGTGGGATTCTCTAAGAATCCGTTGCTTTTCTGTGTGGATCGTGGGGTATAGACTTCGGACGAAGTCTACAAGGTCCGCTTGCGATCGCAAGTCTTACATCCTCTAACCCAAAGGTTGATGCCCCAACCTTAAGTATATTGATCGCCGCGTTAACATCCCGATGATGTTTGCGCTTGCAACCTGAACACTGCCACTCACGGATGTCTAACGTTATCAACATATCTATTTGTCCGCAGTCGCTACACGTTTTTGATGTTGGCTCAAATCTATCAATGTAGCAGACTTGCTTGCTGTGCTTTTTCGCTTGGTGTCGCAACTTCAGATGAAATGCGTATGGCGCAAGATCGGAGACTTTACGTCCCCAAAGGCGTTTCATACCTTCAAAGGAAAGCGTCTCAAAAAACAGCACATCGTATTGATGGACAAGCTGCTTCGCAAGTTTCCAATGATGGTTTTCACGCTGTCGTCTGATTTTACGATGAACACGGGCAAAGTTCTTGCGTTCTCGCTCTCTGTTGTTGCTGCCTTTTTGCTTGCTTGACATCTTCTGTTGAGCAGACTTGAGTTCTGACTGTGCAGTGCTATAGAATGCTGGGGACTCGCGTTGTGTACTATCAGAACAAGTGAACATCGTTTTGATGCCGAAGTCGTACCCTGCAGCTTTACCCGTCTTGGGTGTGACTTCGGTTGCGATATGGTCTGTTACAACGGACATATAGAAATCTCCAAGCACATCTGCTTTGACTATGACAGTCTTGATATTTCCGAGTATCGGGCGACTGAGATTAAAACGGTAGTCGCGTTTCATAATCCGAACGCGATCACCATAGATACCAAACCCTAAATCGCCTTCCTCGGGATCCGCAAACTTGAAACCCGATTGGCACATCGTGAACGAGTAAGGTTTTCGCCATGACCGAAACTTTGGAGGACGTTTGGCAAGACCTTTAAAGAAACGCACATAACCTTCATTCAGGCGTTTGAGAATCTCACGCGCTGACCACGTATTGAGTTCTCTCCAATGTGCAAATATTTCAGGATGCGAGTTCTTTAGTACGGTAAACTCACGCGACATCTCCTTGAAAGACATATAGGGCAACCCCAGGGCATGACGGGTGCGTTGCCAACCTAAGAAATAGTTCCATATTGTGTGTGCTATCCACGTCTTGCGTTTTAAGTTCCGATTGCGTGGCGCACGGAAAAGTTTGTAATTTGTGGTATACATGGTGCTTCCTTTACATGGTGATACCGCTTCCAAACGGGGCGGTGGCACTCCCTCGCAGGAGGTGGAATCCACCGCTACCATGTAGTATAAGTATACCACATTTTTAGGCAAAAATTAAATGTTTTTTGGACTTCTGCCCGGGCGTTACCCATTCGACCCAAAGCTAAAGCAGTGGGCTTGTTAGACAATGCCCGTCAAATTTAGCGACACGGAGGGTCAGAATCTGAATCAGGATTTACAAGATTTTAGGATTTGCAGGATTGAAAGATGGGAAGATTTGTTAGGTGGGCGTGGGTTTATCGCAAAAATTGGACTGCAATAAAAAAATTGTTGTATTTTATTTTGTTTTTTGGTATACTATTTTTCGGCATCCGGAAAATCCGTTTATATATGGATTGAATGGTTGGGCGAGAATAGTAGTCTCCCCAACCGCGGCACTGCCAAACGGAGCTTGTCAGTGCTGGTTTAAGCATATCATATATCTCGTTTGATGTCACTGATATTCTAAACAAGCGTCGTGGTTTTATTTGGTTTTCTTCGGAGGATCGGGTATCATCGCGAATGGACGTTGGAGACGGATTGCTGGGGTAGTCCCACTACCTCCCGTCTCCGCCCATCTGGCAATATGGGTATGCGTCTGAGAATTCACAATCTCCAGACTCTAAAATAATAAATAGTTATCAGAGGAATAGTCGTCAGTTATTAGTACGATTTTTCTGCGAAAAATCTTTCAGTTATCAGAGTTAGGAGTTGCGACTGGGAGGTCGCTCCTACAAAGAAACCTTTTACGGATCGCTGACAACTCTCACTGCGAGACAAACTGATAACCAATCCAAAGGATTTTATTTTTTTATGTCATCTGTTGACCGATTCAATCCGCGTGAACTTTTGCGGTTTCGGTATGATCTGGATATTCCTGCTTTTGTCCAGACGGCGGTACAGCATAACCTCAATAAGGAGGAGGTTTTGCTCTACCTTCATATCATCACCAATACACTCGACGGAACGGAAAAGATGTGGCGATTTGTGCCCGTTGCCAAGCGGGAGGATTTAACCCGCAACGAGATTCTCGTCTGGCTTCACCTCTCATACGGCGGACTGCTCGACCCAACGCATCTCAGCCGGAAACTCCGTATCCCACCCGGATTTGCTGAGAATGCGCTTGCTGCTTTGGAGGAGAAGGGGATTATTGAAGACGGGCACGTGCTTTGATGATTGTCTAAAGCAGGATTTACAGATTGGTGGTGCTGAAAACACCCATCAACAGGGAGACACCTGCCATAACTGGACTATGACACTGCTACTTTATTTGTGAACCTGTTACGAGAGCGGCTCATAGGAAAAATCGCCAAGCACGTTAAGATATGAAAAGACAAAAACATCAATAGAACATGAATAGAAAAAAACTTGACTTTTTTTCGCATTTTTTCTATAATATCTTTCGTACTTGGTAGTCTCCTCTGTTTTCAGAGGTGCGCCGAGGGTATAACCACTACCCACCGGCGCGGCACTGCCATAACTGGACTATGACAGCGTTAGCCTAATTGTATCAAAAAATACTCTATTTTGCGAGACTTTTAGGTTAGCATCTTATACAACAATGGATTGCCAAGAACGCAACACGCCTTACCGTTTGCATTCCAAAAGCAATCCACGAAAAATAAGGAGATTTCAGAATGAAATTCTCAACACTTCAAATGGTTACCATTATTTCTATCCTCGCCGTCGGATTTATGACAGCTGCACCATTCGTTCAAGTGACTGAAGCCGAGGGTGATGCACACTTTTATGTGACAATTATGTTTGAGATGATAGAAATTAAGTGCACCGAGTGTGGCGTCCCTTACGCAGAGCGTCTCGACAACTGGTATTTTACATTGGCAGGTCATGATGACGGATTGCCCCACATTACTTTTAAGAGAGTTATTGGCTTTGAAGAGGCGGGGATGTGCCTTGGTTGTGCTATTTCCTCATGAATTTCTTTGGAGAAACCAATACCTACTACCTGTAAACGCTATAGGTGTTGGTTTCTTCAATAAGGAGAAACCTTATGAAAAGAGTCATTTTCACTGCTCTATTTTTAATCGTTCTTGGCTCCGCTTGGATGTTGTACTTAGAGTATAGTAACAAACGTTTTGTGGAAAATCTTCCAAAAGTACGTCCTACCTCCACACTATCCGTTAACACTAATACCGAAAACACAGAATCAGGAAACAGCAATATCACCGATGTAGATTCTGTGCTTTCTGAAACCGTACCTGACAACTCCCACGCTGAGAGTGAACACGTGCATCCACACACGGATATGCCAGAACTAACAGTCGAAGAAATGAGAGTTCCAATTGAGGTACCACTCGCAGAATTAGAAGAACTACAAAACGATGACACAACAGAGAATTTTGAATCACCGGAACCCATGGCTGAGGAGTATGTAAGAGCAAGGGAAACACTCGAACGTATTTATATGAATCCTGAAAATTGGCTGAAGGGACGGCGGGGCAAGGTTGGCTCTATACTTGGTTTGACTTATGCAGACGCTCTCGCAGCTGCCGAAGCATATTACCTCCTGTATCCAACCGAAGAACACAAGATTATGTTAGAGATAACGAGAAAACTTCCAATGTTGCCTAAGAGTGTTACACCGCCTCCAAATCTTGAAGAGGATTATGAGGCTATACCACTAAAGCGTGGTTACACACTCTACCGCCCTAAATAATTCCTAAATATGGAGTTTTTCCAAGACGAAACGCAGCCTCGTGTACGAAAGGTTGCCCTCCTTTTTTTAGGTGTGTGCTTCTTCACTCTTGCATGCTTGCCTCGGTTATTCTCTTTAGACGCGCACTGGTCCAGTGATGAAGCAATGTGGCTTCGTCAAAGTGCGCAGTTCATGTCTGCTGTCAAAAACGGAGAATTCTCCGAAACCGGCATCGCTTATCACCCAGGTGTAACAACGATGTGGCTTGCGGGACCCCGTACCTTTTTTACGGATCCACCACATTTAGATGTTAAAGACCTTGTCTTTGCACGATGGTTTATCGGAATTATTGTATGGATAGGCATTGGTATTGCATGTCTTTTACTTTATCGACTCTTCGGGCAGTGGATAGCATTCACTAGTTTTGTCTGTCTTGCCTATTCGCCTTTCTTTTTAGCACAGACCCGGAGAGTCATGACTGATGCACTTGCCACCGTCTTTATTCTGTTACTGGTGTTACTGTTCCTGCTTTATTGTCAAAATCGGCACAGCCATCGCTATCTTGTTTTTTCGGGGGTCGCCTTTGGGCTCGCGCTACTTTCCAAAAGTCACACCCTGATTCTGTTGCCATGGATACTGCTATGTTTGTTTCTATTTTGGGAGAAACAGACTGGAAACTTTTGGACATCTCTTGCAGAAGGGATCTGTTTTCTCAATTGTGCTGCTCTCACCGTCCTTGGCCTTTGGCCCGTTTTCTGGACCCCCAGTTTTGGAATCACAGGATTAGGGCTTTTCGGACTCACCTTTGCCGTATTCCGTGGCATGGAAAAGGAACGTTGTTCAATTTGGATCGTAGGGATAGCAGTAGCAGGACTACTCCTTACCTATGTGCAAGCAATCCCGAAGATATCGAGTGTCCTTGAGAGCATAACTTGGGCTGTCACAACACCACACGAAGTGGAACACTTCTTTTTAGGGAAGGTTATCAACGACCCTGGTTGGCTCTTCTACCCCTTCGTGCTGACCATCAAGAGCACACCGTTGATGCTGCCACTTGCGATTCTTGGATGTATCCTACTTTGGAAACACCGGAAAGAGTCAGCGGAGACATCCACACATTTCAAAACAGGAATCGCCTTTGTTGCTGGGATACTGCTTTTTACTATCTGCCTCTCTGCCACAAGCAAAAAGTTCAACCGTTATCTGTTGCCTGTTTTCCCGATGTTGGAGATACTTGCAGCTATCGGGTTAGTAGAGGGACTCAAATGGAGTTACACGGCACTTCGTACACGTTTTCGGAACGACAAAATCGCCACATACAAAGAAACACTCACTGTTATTGCCTGTATCGGATTCTTTTGTATTCAGGTATTTCCTGTTCTCGCACGCCATCCGTATTACGGCACCTACTATAATCTCTGCTGGAAAACAACGGACATTACAAGAATTATCACCGTCGGTGATGCCTCTGGCTTGGATATCGCCGCAAAATATCTTAATAACAAACCAGAAGCACAGGATCTTTTCGTAGAAGTATCACCGTTGGCTGCAGAGTTTATGTGGTACTACTTCCAAGGATACAGCTATAGTACAGGTAGAAGTATAGGACTTAAACCAAATTATGAAGTCGTCTACATCCGCGATTCACAAGTTAAACGGGTACCGCAGGAAGGAACGCGGGGCGGACAATTAGAACACATGATAACCCTAAACAGTATTGAACACGTTTGGATATACCGGATTCCACGTAAAGAAGCCCCTTAACTATGCTTTCGTTTGTTATTCCAGCCTATAATGAAGCCAAGTCCCTGCCGACGCTGCTCGCAAACATACAAGCGACCATAAAAACGCACGGATATAGCGCAGAAGTCATTTTTATCAATGATGGCAGCACCGATGCAACCGCAAAAGTTCTAAACAAACTTGCCTCTGAATCGCTCCTATGTGTTCATGTGATCGACTTCAAGAGCAACCGAGGCAAAGCGGAAGCACTAACTGCCGGTTTTCAGAAAGCCATTGGCGACATCGTGATCACCATGGATGCTGACCTCCAAGATGACCCTAACGAGATCCCCAAGTTGTTAGAGACACTTCATAACGGGGGTTACGATGTTGTCTCTGGGTGGAAATACCCACGCAAAGATCCACTTGAAAAACGTTTCATCTCTTTTATCTTCAACCGCGTCACCTCTCTGCTTACAGGTATCAAACTCCATGACATCAATAGTGGATTCAAAGCATACCGTGCGGAGGTTGCCAAGAAACTAAACCTCTACGGAGACTTAAATCAGTACATCCCCATCTGGGTGAGTGCGGAGGGTTTTTCTGTCGGTGAGGTAAAAGTCAAGCACCATCCCCGGCGGTTTGGGAAGTCAAAATACGGATTCAAGCGGATACCAAAAGGCTTTTTTGACTTACTTACGGTGCTGTTTTTAACGAGATACAAAAAACGCCCGATGCACTTCTTCGCAGGCATTGGCAGTCTCTTTGCTTTCACGGGCTTCGTCCTTCTTGCCGGACGGGAGGCTTTATACTTTTTCCCCATCATTGAACGCCACGGCACAACATTCGGGATTGCGGGCGGACTCTGCATCCTCACGGGACTACTGCTTGCTGCGATGGGGTTATTGGGAGAATTGATTATCGCATTGAGTAAAGAATGAACCCTCTGTCAATACATACGCAAAACCGACACCGCCAGCAGTCTCTCCTTGCATGTCTGCCTCACAGGCAACGCGCGTTGCGCTGCTCTGTCGTGTCTGGATGCTATCCGCTGAGATTCTTTTAGCAGTCATATTATCATACGCTCGAAGACATCTATGAGCAGAGCGACATAGATGAAGTGTCCCTTGAGACGGACGTAGGTAATATCGCCAACCCAGACCTGATGGCATCGACAGATGTCAAGTGTTTTGAGGCGATTCCCCGAGGTATTCTATGTTTAAACGTATTATGAAATGGCTGTTAAACTACGGTATAGCAGCGATGTGTTTGTGGCTTCCTTATTGGATAACAGGCGACTCAAAGCTGAGTTCAAGACCACTTTTGTTTGTTATCGTATTTAGGGGTGTTTTATGGATGCTAACTGCCTTCGTAATACAGGGCATTTGGTGGGGTCTAAAAACACTCTATAAATTTGTGTTTAGCACTCCTGAATCAGAGTAGTCTACCTCTGCCGATAGTTATTTAACTGGCATGCTACGAGTTTTTACTTGTAGCATGCTCACTACAATATAACGAATCCAAATATAGAGGAAACAAATACAATAATGACCAGAATAGATAGGGAGTGGTATCAATTTCAAGGAGAACAGCATTATGTTAAGAGTTACGATGATTGCCTTATTGTGCATTGCCGCCATTGTTGGTGCTTTTTTCGTCTTTTCGGCGAAGGATCAAAACGTCCACCGAGAAGCAGAAAGCCCCAGGGATGCATCAATTTCAAGGCCAACTCCGGCAGGTTCAAACATCCGCCAAGAAGCACAGGGGCATCTCAATAAGCTATATGCACTTTCGGGCAGATTAACTCCCGAAGAAAAAACAGTATATCTTGATAACACTTTCGCATTAGAAAAACTTTTCAGGGCGCAACAGGGTCCCTTGCTGCCACAAGCGGAATACGAGCGTTTTGTCGCGCATATCGAGGGACTCCTGCTTGAGAATCCAGACATCGGCTTAGAAGCACATGCGGAGACAGAAAATCATGAAGTCGTTTATGAACGCCAACAAAAGCGGCAAGAAGAACTTGAAAATGTTATCGCTGCTATAGAAGAAGTCAAAGCCTCCGAAGACATGTCCATTGGTGCAAAAGAAGCGTTTCTCTCTATCCTCGAAAACCGGCGCGCCGTGCTGGAAAGTCATGGGGCGGAAACTCGTGAGATGGCACGTGTTTTTGCTGCGTTAAAAGAGACGGATCCTGACATCGTAGGCTTAGAAAAAAACGATCTCACCGGGGAATACACAAAAGTCTACCCGAATATGCTGACAATCTATAAAAAAAGGATCCATCACCCCGACGGAACAGTTGAGATAGAGTACGCCGGTTCAAGGGGTGGAGCGACCGACCCAGATCTTCATCAAGAGATTGAGGCGTATGTGAATCTGTTAGAGAACACGCCCCCTTGGGAAACACCGCCACCGCCCGAACATGAAGATTTACGGTTCGCTATAGAATACAACGATGTTTATGTGGATGCGAACGGGAAAGAAACATCTGCTCAGCAGCAGGCGGATGCCACAGTTCGGACACCGCCAGAACTCCCACAAGAATATCCTCAACCCATCATTACGGAAGAAGAGGTTGATTCGTGGAAGGAGTCGCTGACAGAATTCAAAACGTCTGACCCCGCTGAGTGGGAAGAGATGCAGAAGTTTTTTCAAGAGGCTATGGGGATCCCGTTGGATCGTTTCTTAGAGATGACAGATGCAGAAATTGAAGCTGAATTGAATCGACAACTCTCTCCAAGTCAGAGAGAATTGGTGAGTAGTGCGACAGACACATCCCTTGGATTACCTTCTGAGGAAAGCTTTAAAACCCAACTGCGTCAACGCTTTTCTCCCGCACGGTTCAATCAAGCTATAGAGATGCTGAGTCGCTACGGTCCCAAAGAAGGCGTTCGCAGATTGAAAGCCGTTGATCCAGAAGTTGGTAGACAGGTGGAAGACCTTCTCCAAAAACAGGAGGCGCGTTAAGATGAAAACGCCTCAGTTTCTTTACCGATTGGCACGACTTGCAGGGGTTAGTATCCTTGTCTGCTTTCTCCTGTTTGCGACAGAGTCGTCCCCAGTACGCATCTGGAAACAACGCCCCCCTGTAGAGACGACTCCAGCCGTAAGATCCCCAAAAAAAACGTGTCTCTGTTGCAAAAAGACAATGGATCGTCTACGAAAACGGATTCAACAGGCAGGCGAACGCAAGCGCAAGGCACAGAAGGGTTCTACCGGACGATTAACGCAAGAGGAACCGCCTCAAACGTATCAAAGGCGTTCTAAAATGTCGCCGGAGGAATTCGCGCAACACCTTGCAGATCAGTTCCGAGCGAAACCTACGGTGTATTCCTCCTCTCTTGAGAGAGTGGGCAGTTGTGACAAAAGAAGCTTTCAATCTTTTTTCTAATAAAAATGTAAAAAATTTACCATTTACTATTAACTTTTTCAGTTTGATCCTTATAAGTAATATACTGGATATTTGCCTGTATCATTATGCAAAATCTTATGTCCCGTCTATGAGAAAAACTGAAGGTATATTTTACGGTTGACCGGCTCCCAAAACAATAATAAAGGAGAAACCCATGAAAATGATGACGCGTCTGAAAGATGGTATTCCGATTTTGGAACCCCACGGTAAAATTGTCGGTCCTGCGGTATCGGAATTGCGAGAGCAACTCGCGTTAGAGTTATTAGACGCTTCCGATACGCCCTGCTTTCTCATCAATTTCGAGCACGTTCACAAGATAGATAGCTCGGGGCTCGGCATGTTGGTAAATGTGCATATTATCGCGGCACAGATGAAAAGTCGTATCGGTATTATCAATGTTGGGCGACACATTAAGAGTTTCCTCGTCCTAAGTCGGCTGGTGAATATTTTTGAACATTTTGAGAGCGAGGATGTTGCGATTTCGGCACTCACCAACGATTGAGGCAAAGAAACTATTTTGAAAGATTTTGAAATTCACATTGATTTTTCCCGTTAAAAATTATAAAATAGATAAACGGTCAATGGATTTTTTGATAGCGGCACGATAAGTGCCTGCTGTCAAGATAGCACATCACAAGTTAAGGACTTGTTTTGACGGAGGGCACATTCATGAAATTGAGATGTCAGTTGAAGGGCATAAAATGTCCACGTTATAAGCATCATGGGGTTTTCCAGCCTGATGACGAAACGGTAAAACGGTTGCTGCCGGACTTGAATTGGTGTGCTAACTGTATGGCGTATGCCACCCCGCGGTGCCCTGATATCCGGGATGATTTGCTGCAGATTGCCTCCATTGTCCTCGTCGAAAAGGGACCTGGGTTCAATTCGACACATCAGAGTGGCGCGAGTTTCGGTACCTTCATCCGCCCACAAATCTGTGGAATTTTGAAGAACGCAAAAGAGAAGGAACTCTTACACAGCAGGCGTGAACTGCCGCATGTTGATGAAGGGTGGAATTTGCACGGAGATGTGGATGCTGAAGCCGATCAGGCAGTGGGATGGTTGCACGAGGTTTCAGACTTGAACTCCGAATTTGAGGATGAACTCGTGCAAAACATCAGCTTTCAGGAGACCTTACCGGAACTCCTACAAACGTTGACCGCGCGTGAACGCGAGGTTTTCGCCTGCCTTCGTGAGAATCAGCAGAATCACGAAATTGCTGAGGCGTTGAAACTTTCTGAAGCGCGCGTCAGCCAACTGGTGAAACGGGTAACGCTGAAACTGACACAAGCGGGACAAAGGCTCGGTCTATCAGAATAACTATTTTTGGAGGCACTCCCTTGGAAATAATCATACTTCAAAGGTAGCGGCGATTGTGGATACCAGTTGTAAGCTGGAACGCAATCGCCTTTTTTATTTTAAGGCGAGGATACAATCCTCGCCAGCAGCGGGCAGAGCACTACTTACACTTGTGAGAAGGCGAGGATACAATCCTCGCCAGCAGCGGGCAGAGCACTACTCACTGGGAATTTGAGTTTGACAGCCCTCCGACCTTTGTGATAAAATTCAATTCATCTTACAAAACAGGAGCAATCATGTCTATGTATGATGTTGGAATTATCGGTGGGGGCCCAGGGGGGTACGTCGCAGCTATTAAAGCGGCGCAACTCGGTGGCAGCGTCTGCCTGATAGAAAAAGGGGAGTGGGGTGGGACCTGTCTGAACCGAGGGTGCATCCCAACAAAAACGCTTTTTGCGGTTGCTAACCTTGCGACACAGGTTCAGGAAGCATCTGCCTTCGGTATACATATCGGTGGTGAAGCAACAATTGACTACGCGCAGGTATTAGATCACAAAGCCTCAGTCATCAAGCAATTGACAGGAGGTATTGCACAACTACTGAAGGCAAACGGGGTTGATACCTTCAATGGAACAGCGACACTTACTGACAGAAATAGCATTGTCGTCAGCAAGTTTGATGGTACAACCGAACAATTGCACGCGAGAAATATTATCATTGCTACGGGTTCTGAACCTGCGGAGCCACCGGTTTTTGACATTGACGAGGAACAGGTTTTGACGACGACAGGGATTCTCAACCTTACAGAACTTCCTGAAAGTCTTTTGATTGTTGGCGGTGGGGTTTCAGGTTGTGAGTTCGCTTCCATTTTTAGTGCTCTCGGATGTCAGGTGACCGTGCTGGAACTCCTTCCGACAATTTTAGCAACTGAAGACATCCAAGTTATTCGCCATATCCAACTCTTTATGAAGCGAAAAGGTATCACGATCCACACCGGTGCGAAACTTACCCACGTCAAAAAATCGGAAGCAGGTGTCACTGCCGTGCTTGAATCTGGCGAAGAACTTGCGGCAGAAAAGATGCTCGTCTCGATTGGGAGACGCTACAATACAGAGAACATAGGATTGGAAGCGGTTGGTGTCCATACCGCGGATGGGAAAATCGTTGTGGATGCCCAGATGCAGACGAATGTTCCGGGCATCTATGCGGTTGGAGATGTCGCGAGTCGGTACCTGTTGGCACATGTCGCATCAGCAGAGGGAAAGATTGCGGCACAGAATTGCCTCGGTGAGCGTGTTGAGATGGATTATCAGGTTGTTCCGTGGTGTGTTTTTACCTTACCGGAAATTGGACATGTCGGTATGACAGAAAAAGAGGCAACAGATGAGGGTTATGAAGTAAAGATAGGACGATTCCCATACGCTGCAAACGGGAAGGCATTGGGATTAGGTGAAACGGATGGGTTTGTTAAAACTGTTTCCGATGTTGAGAGTGGGGATATTCTGGGGGTTCACATCGTGGGTGCGCAGGCATCAACCCTCATTCATGAAGCAGCAGTCGCAGTGCGTTTAGGGGCTTCTGCTGAAGATATAGCACACACTATTCACGCGCATCCGACTCTTTCAGAAATGGTGATGGAATCTGCTGAAGCAGCGTACGGTAGGGCGATTCACAGTTTACATTAGAAACGGACAGCCTCTTGAAGTTCAAGATAACGGGATGAGATTTCGGAAAATTGCACATCTTTCTGTCGATTGATGCTGAAATCTTCAATATTAAAAGAGGCGACAACCGCTCCATATACCATAGCACCGCGTACCGTTTCTTCAGACGTATCTCCAATAGAGGCGAGGTACCCCATCATCCCACCAGCGAAACTATCGCCTGCTCCTGTAGGATCCGTTACTTGTGTGAGTGGGTATGCCGGAGCAGTAAAAAAAGATGATTCCGTGACGCTGATTGCGCCATGTTCCCCCTTCTTGATGATCACCCGTTTCGGACCGTAGCGTAAAATTGCCTGCGCCGCTCGCATTAAATTGGAATCGCCAGTGAACAGGAGTGCCTCGCTATCGTTCAAGATGAGAATATCCACGCGTGCTAAGAGTGCTTCTAACGCTTCTCGCTCCTCGTTAATCCAAAAGTCCATCGTATCACAGACAATAAGTTTTGGATTCGTCGCTTGTTCAATGATGCTCAAATGTAATACTGGTGAGCTATTTGCCAAAAAAAGATAGGGGGCATCTTTGTAAGCTTCAGGCAAAACAGGCTGGAAATCGGCAACGACATTTAATTCTGTAAAAAGTGTATCTCGCACGTTAAAGTCTTCGGTATAACGACCACCCCATCGGAATGATTTGCCGTTATCAACCCGCTTTAGACCTTGGAGATCAATGCCTTGGGTTTCGAGGAAATCCGTGTAGGTGCGTGGAAAATCGGCACCAATAACGCCAACTAGTTGGACAGTCCCGTTAAAAAAACTCGCGGCGACAGCAGCATAGACCCCAGAACCCCCAAGCACGTCCTCAACCCGTTCGCTTGGCGTTTCTACTGTATCTAAAGTCACTGTGCCAACGACCAAAACTCCCATATTGTGAACCCTTTTACGACATGCCTCGAATTATCAACGCTCTTCGTTTCCCCTCATCATGCCTCTGGATAGAAGATTGGCTAACTGTCGGCGTTTGCCTCAATGTATTCCCGAAGGACTGTGTTAATCTGTGTTTCATAGTCAGGTGCCTGTGTCTTAAACCACTCTAACAGGTCCGGATCAATAGCAACAATATTTTCTGGCATTACCACGGTTGCATCTTTCCAGAAGGTTGCATCCGTTTTGGGGTCGTCCGCGTCAGACACTACAGCAGTATCAATGTCCGCATCCGTTAGGGCATCAAAGCGATTCCACTTGGTCTCATCCGGCTGTGTATCTATTTCAGAATGACTGTATTCGACGTATGTATTCCGCTCTTTCATGGGTGTTCGCCTTTTTCACAAGTTCAACCCGTTGGATCACTCCAATTCTTGATCTAGTAATTGCGTAGTCGTGACTGCGAAACAAATAGCACAAATTAAAATAAAAAAGGGCCAGGTTTATTCTTATTTTCGCGAAACGCGCGGATAACCCGTCGTAGACGACGAACAAAAATTACGCCGAGCACGATAACTAATAAATAACTCAGTACTTTTACCAACGTCGGCGAGAGTTGTAGCACGTCAGAAGGCACCATGATTACTAACAATAGCACTGCTGATAGGAGTAATATCACTCCTTCTACAATCTCTGATTTCTTCATAAAGTTCCCTCACACAGGGATGATATCGAAGAGGATATATGGGATAATTGGTAGAAGAATGGTGTTAAGTTCCCATTTCCCACGAGTTGAGATACTTCTCCTGCTCTGCAGTGAGCGTGTCAATTTCAACACCGAACGCCTGCAGCTTCAACTCTGCCACGGTCTCATCAATGGATTCGGGGACATCATACACCCGATTTTCAAGGTTATCACGGTTTTGGGCGATATATTCAAGAGAAAGTGCCTGATTCGCGAAACTCATGTCCATGACACTTGCTGGATGGCCTTCAGCAGCAGCAAGATTTACTAACCTGCCTTCACCGACAAGATAGAGTTTCCTACCGTCTTCGAGGGTGTACATGTCTACGTAGGGGCGTGCGTTTCCTTTATCGACGCTCAATTTTTCAAGCGCAGGAATATCAATTTCAACGTTGAAGTGCCCGGAATTCGCGATAATAGCACCATCCTTCATCACTTCAAAATGCTCCTGACGGAGGACATGGATATCTCCCGTGAGCGTCACAAACAGATCAGCTTCCTGCGCTGCCTTCTGCATGGGCATAACTCGAAATCCATCCATTACGGCTTCCAACGCTTTCAAGGCGGTGACCTCTGTCACAATAACGTTCGCGCCTAAGCCGCGTGCTCGGTTAGCAACGCCCCTACCACACCATCCATAGCCCGCGACGACAACCGTTGTTCCTGCGATGAGTAGATTAGTTGCTCTGATAATACCGTCCAATGTGCTTTGTCCGGTTCCGTATCGGTTATCAAAAAAGTGTTTCGTCCGTGCGTCGTTCACAGCAATAATCGGATATTTCAGTACGCCTTCATTTGCCATACTTTTGAGTCGGATGACACCAGTTGTTGTTTCTTCCGTTCCTGCCACGACTTGTTCAACTAAAGCTGGATTTGTCTCTTCAGAATGGAGTCTTGAGACGAGGTCGGCACCGTCATCCATAGTAATCGTCGGTTGCAAATCAAGAGTGGCATCAATGTGCTTGTAGTAGGTGTCTGTATCTTCTCCGTTAATCGCAAAGACCCCGATCTGTTCGTCAACAACGAGAGATGCAGCGACATCATCCTGTGTGCTAAGCGGGTTTGACGCACAGACAACCGCTTCCGCACCACCCGCCTTTAGTGTTTTCATCAAGTTTGCGGTTTCAGTCGTGACATGCAGACACGCGGCTACCTTTAACCCATCCAATGGACGTTCTTTTTGAAACCGTACGCGGATAGAATCTAATACGGGCATAAATCGGTTTGCCCAGTCAATCCGTTGTTTGCCATCCGATGCGAGCTCTGTTGCTTTAATATCGTAGTTCATCAATTTCCTTTTTATTCACTGGTGTTTTCAGTTTTTTCAACTACCGGAGTTTTTCGACGTAATCGGTTTCTTCCCACGTGAAACCGGGTTCCTCGCGCCCAAAATGTCCATACGCGGCAGTATTCTGATAGATAGGTTGACGTAGTTTGAGGCGTTCTATAATACCCGCGGGTGTTAGATCAAAGTATGTGTTGACAAGCTCGGTGAGTGCTTCGTCATCCCCAGTCCCAAACGTATCAACCATAACAGAGAGGGGGTCTTTTCTACCAATTGCATAGGAGATTTGAATTTCACACCGCTCCGCGAGTCCGGCGGCAACAAGGTTTTTAGCAGCGTGTCGTGCAGCATAAGTTGCACTTCGGTCTACTTTGGTTGGATCTTTCCCAGAGAGTGCCCCACCGCCGTGCCGTCCCATCCCACCATAAGTATCAACAATAATTTTTCGTCCTGTTAACCCAGCATCACCTTGGGGGCCACCGGTCACAAAACGCCCAGTTGGATTAATATGATATTTAATGTCTGGACTTTGGAGATCCTCGGGAATAATTTTTTTGATAACCTCTTCAATAATTGCTTCGCGCAGTTCGGTATCCGCAACATCTGGGTTATGTTGTGAGGCAATAACAACTGCGGTGACAGCCTTGGGTTTACTGTCAACATATTCAACGGTTACCTGAGATTTTCCATCCGGTCGGATAAAGGGAAGGGTATGATCTTTGCGAACTTTTGCCAAACGCCGTGTTAGTTGATGGGCGAGGGTAATCGGTAGCGGCATCAATTCTGGCGTTTCGGTGCATGCGTATCCAAACATTAATCCTTGGTCGCCCGCGCCTCCCGGATTTACACCCATTGCAATATCAGGTGATTGCTTATCAATAACACTCAGTACAGCACTGCGTTCAGCATCAAAACCGTATTCAATATCGGTGTAACCGATATCGGCTATTACCTTCCGCGCGATTTGTTGTGCATCGTAATTTGCAGTCGTTGTGATTTCACCGGTAATGATAGCAAGCCCAGTTGTGACCAATGTTTCACAAGCGACCCTACCCATCGGGTCGGTTCTGAATATGGTATCAAGCACCGCGTCGGAGATCTGGTCTGCGATTTTGTCTGGATGCCCTTCAGTGACAGATTCGGACGTAAACAAAAAATTTTTGCTCAATTCAGCGTCTCCCAATCTACGTATCTATTTTTATTCTGTTTGTAAATCAAGGTTTCCATGAAAGAGAGAATGGATGAACATGCCGCCCACCCGGATATGTGAGATAACGAAAACGGGCGCGCAAAAACGCGCCCCTACATTTCAAACGTAGACACACCCTGTGGCGAGGTTTTCGTTTTGTATCTCTGCCTCTGTTCCGAAAGTTTAGAGTTGATCTG
Organism: Candidatus Poribacteria bacterium; assembly: GCA_026702755.1. Taxonomy (NCBI): domain Bacteria; phylum Candidatus Poribacteria; species Candidatus Poribacteria bacterium. The sequence goes on from JAPPBX010000068.1 coordinate 28,384, forward strand.
GAACGAAGATACAAGAAACATTATTGTTCAGAGTTCTCTACACTCTCAGGGTTCTCGGAATTTTCTGCATCCTCAACGCTTTTGGAAGTCTCTGCACTCTCAACCTCCGCAGAGCTTTCTGCATTTTCGACGCTCTCAGAGTTTTTTACACTCTCAACGTTCTCGGCGGTCTCCGCGTTCGACTTACCCATTTCCTCTTTGAGCAAAGCACCCAATGTAGTGACAGTCTCTTCATGTGCGGTTGCTTGTCGTCGTGGTTCGCGTTCGCGTCGTGGACGAGATGGGCGTTCGGTTCGCGGTCTTGCTGGCCGCTCCTCTTCAGGTGCCGCGGCGCGTTCCTGTTCGGCAAGGAGTGCTTTCAAGCTCAGTCCGATCCGTCGATCTTTTGGAGACAAGTTAATGACTTTTAAGTCTAACTCATCGCCTACAGAGACGATTTCCTCCGGCTTTTCGATTCGCCGGTCTGCGAGTTCAGAAATGTGGATTAAGCCTTCAATGCCTTCCTCAAGTTTGGTGAACGCTCCAAAACTGGTGAGATTGACAACTGTGCCTCGAACGACAGAACCAACCTTGTACTTTTCGGGGACTTCTTCCCAAGGGTCAGGCTGTGTCTGCTTAAGCCCTAATGAGACTCGACGTTCAGAGGCATCAATTTGGAGCACGACGACTTCAATCTCACTACCTTCCTTAAGCGCCTCGTTGGCTGCAGCCCCCCGTTTGGTCCACGAGAGATCTGAGGTATGAATTAAACCGTCAATCCCTGGTTCGATTTCAACAAACGCGCCAAAACTCGTTAAGTTTCGGATACGTCCAGTGATCTTGCTACCGACGGGTGATCTTTCCGCCAAGAGTTCCCAAGGATTTTGTTGCAGCTGCTTCAGTCCGAGCGAAATCCGTTTGTCTTCTCTCGAGATTTCAAGCACAACAGCTTCAATTTCATCACCCTTATTGACGATTCGCGACGGTGCGACGTTACGGCGAGTCCACGCCATCTCAGAGACATGAATCAAGCCTTCGACACCCTCTTCGAGTTGTAAGAACGCCCCATAGTTGACAATATTGACAACAGCACCTCGGACGGTGGCACCGACAGGATATTTCCCTTCAATGTCCGCCCATGGATCCGGTGTCTTCTGTTTCAAGCCGAGAGAGATTTTCTCGTTCTCTTGGTTGATGCCGATAACTTGGACTTCAATTTCTTCGCCAACGGAAACGACATCAGAGGGATGATGGATTCGCTTCCATGCCATATCCGTCTTATGAAGTAACCCATCAACACCACCGAGGTCAACAAAAGCACCGAAGGCAGTGATATTTTTCACTACGCCGGTTATGAGTTGATCGACTTCAAGTGTATTGAGTACCTCTGAGCGCTTTTGGAGAAGTTCGGTTTCCAACCATGCCCGCCGCGATAAGACGATGTTATGCCGTCGCTTGCTGAGGCTGATAACCTTCATGTCAAGCGTCTGTCCTACATACTGCTCAAGGTTCTGGATGGGACGCAACTCAACTTGTGAAGCCGGTAAAAAGCCTCGCAGTGAACCGACATTTACCCTTAATCCGCCTTTAATCCGCTCGGTGATACGGCCCTTCACAGGTGTACCGCTCTCATGCGCAGTCGCTATCTCATCCCAAATAAGTGTCTGATCGGCAATCTTCTTCGAAAGGACTATTTGCCCTTCTGAATCCTCACGCCGGACGATATAGACATCAATTTCATCGCCTGCCTGTACAGCAGGTAAATCGCCTTGTCCAACGTCAAATTCTGATGCCGGGATATAGCCTTCCGATTTAAAGCCGATATCGATCATGACTTCATCACGGTTGACATCTACGACGACCCCTTTAACAATTTCGCCATCTGTAAACGCTTTGATCGAATTATCATACGCTTCTTCAAGGGATTCTGGGCTCATCGGCTCCGATGGTTCTTCCGGCACTGCCGCTGCTTCCTCAGAAATGGTTTCATCAGTCGGCGATGCTGCTTCATCTTCATCAGCCTCGCTATCAGTTATTTCTACCGTTTCTTCTGGTGCAGTTTGGTCGGCTTGCTCAGAATCAGTGTCCGTATGAGCAACTTCTATCGCCGTCTCGGAGGCATTTTCATTGGTAAGCGTTGCATCTTCAGAATTGGTGTCATCAGCGGCCCCTTCCATCTCGCTGTCTGTGACTTCTTCATGCTGTTCAACGTCTGCGTCGGTTGCCAAAGTTGCCTCTGCTTCTGTCTCGCTCGCTACTTCCTGATTCACTTCAACTGAGCCTTCAGTTGACTGTTTTTCTTCTTCCACATTAACAGTGGAGACATTTGTATTTGCCTGTTCGTTGTTCATTAAGATACCTGGTCCATTTAAAAACGCGCAACGGCGTTAATCCGCCAGTTCCTCCTTATATTCAAAGTGCTTTTGGCACTTTCAAATCGGTTACCTAATAGTATATCACAAATATATAAAGAAAAGCAACAACAATTTTTTATTCCTGCGATTTGAGTCCCGAAAGGATATTCTGTTTTGGAAAACTCCTCATATAATTTGCGATTCAGGTGCAGAATTTTGTTTGATTTTTTTGTTGAGTTAAGATAGAATTTAAAAACGGTTCTTAAAGTCCTAATTAATTTATTTGGAGGTGCTTGCTATGGATTCAACAAAATTAATGAACCTCCGGGAAGAATCCGGTATAAAAATAATTGAAATAAAAACAGACTTGAGTAGTTACGCAGCATCTGATTTACGGAAGGTGCTTGAGGGGCTCTTAGCAGAGAAAGTCGAGAAAGTCGTTGTCAACCTGAGTCAGGTGAGTCATATCAACAGTACGGCTGTAGGTGCGTTGGTGGGTGTTGCGAAACGACTTCGCCAAAACGGTGGTGACCTTAAGATTTGCGCGCTTGCGGACAACTTGACGCGTACCTTTAATCTTATCGGTGCCTCCAGTGTCGTTGAAATCTATGAGTCAGAAAACAGTGCCCTCGCTGCATTTTAAACAAAACAGATTTTAACACATGGCGCAAGCAGATATTCAACTTCAGATTCCGAGTGCTGTCTTTTACATAGAACCTGTTCGCGCATTTGTTGGGAACCTCGCGCGGAGCCTCGGATTTTCAAGGAAACGTGTGGCAGACATCCAACTTGTGCTTGATGAAATCTGTAGCAACGCAGTCCATCATGGCTCGGTGGATCCTACAGATAGCGTTAAATTGCATATCGGTATTGATACACACGCCCTCGAAATTTTAGTAAAAGATACCGGTACACGGCAGGCGGGAAAAAAGAGTTGGCTGACGGATGAAAGACTTTTAGAGATTGAAACGAATCGTTCCCCAAGCAATGAGAGGGGACACGGTATTTTTATCGTGAAATCTCTCTCGGATATGCATGAAATGCAACCGAACGAGGCAGGTGGAACGGATGTGCGAGTCGTTTTTCACTTTCCGAAACCGAGCGATATTAAAATTTAATCCCCCCCTGAAACTTCAATAGCAATAAGCGTTAGGTCGTCATCTTTTGGGCAGTTATCGGTGAAGGTGTCAATAGCCTCGGAGACACCGGCGATGAGTTCTGCTGCGGATTGCTCCCTCCACGCGCTGACCAATTGTCCAAGTCGATCTACAGTAAATTCCTCACCTTTCGGATTTTTGGCTTCGTAAACACCGTCGGTATAGAGAAACATTCTACCTAACGGGTCAAATGGATAATGCGTCGTTTCATACACCGAATCTCGCCAAATGCCCAGCCCATTTCCTGTATTTTTGTCACCGACAGGATGGTATGTTTTTTTCTCTGCATTGTACAAAAATGGAAATGAATGTCCGGCATTTGCACAGACGAGTTCGCCTTTATCAAGGTCAATGATACCGCAAAAGGCGGTAGCAAACATAAACAGCCTTGAACTAATGAGATCGTTAAAACGAGTATTCAGTATCTCAAGCAGGTGTCCTGGATTATTCGCGATTTGTTGTTGAAATTCCGCCAAAATTGTTTTAATGAAAACCGTTACAAAAGCAGCTGAAACACCGTGCCCCATAACATCAGAGATAAAAACACCGAGTCGGTTCGGGGCAATTTCCCAGACATCAAAAAAATCGCCGCCGACTGCCATCTCAGGACAACAGTGGGAAGCGACACGAAACCCTGATAATTCTTGCACGCCATCCTGAGGGATCAGGATCTCCTGAATGCTGCGTGCCATTTGGAGTTCTTCTTGCAAACGGGCGTTGTATTTTGCGAGGGTATCTTGGTAGTGCTTGATTCGTAAGAGTGAACGAACCCGCGCGAGTACCTCTAAACTATCAAAAGGCTTTTCAATAAAGTCATCGGCACCTGCTTCAATAGACTTGATTCGATTTTCGCGTGTATCGCGCAGCGCGGTTATCATTACAATCGGGATAAATTCGGTTGCTTCATTCGCTCGGACCTGTTTGACAACTTCAAACCCATCCATTTTCGGCATATTAATGTCCAACAAGATGAGATCCGGCATCTCTTCCTTGACGACCTCAAGAGCTTGAAGTCCGTCAGCGGCTGTATAGACTGTGTATCCCCGTGCGTTGAGTTGAATTTGGAGAATTCTGACATTTCTCGGTTCATCATCAACAACAAGGATCTTCGCGGCTTCTTGCGGTTCAGGAGTTGCTTCCGTGTTCATGTTTCTGTCCTTTGATGTGAGTTTCTACACGCTCCACCAGAACCTTAATATCAATAGGTTTGCTAAGATAATCGTCGCAGCCTGCCTTGAGGATACGTTCTCTGTCGCCGGACATCGCTGCAGCTGTTAGGGCAATAATCGGTATATGTACCCACGCCAGATTCGCTTTAATCCGTCTCGTTAAATCTTCACCGCTTTGTCCGGGTAAAGCAATATCCATAAGAATGAGTTGCGGGATTGCTTTTTCTAAACTGGCGATCGCTTCCACAGCGTCAGTCGCCTCCACCACCGTATACCCCTTTGATTGCAGGACAATCCGAACAACTTTACGGTTCAACTCCTGGTCTTCAATCACCAAGATACGCTTTGGGGTTTCTGCCTGTTCTTCGAGTGGAAGTGAGTTTTCAGTTTTCACGGGTCGTCCTCTGTTCAAGCCAGCAGTTTTAAAGTGGAACGGAATATACTGTCAGATATCGATGCTTCGGTTTCTCTATGCTGCCTTATCAGATCCGGTACCGACTTTGCTTTTTAAGTGTTGTAAGGGGATTTTCAGAGCGAAATTGCTCCCTTTCCCTTCTTCGCTTTTCACACTAATTTCGCCGCCATGCAGTTCAATGAGTCTATGTGTCAATGCTAACCCAAGCCCGGTTCCGCCATACCGCCGAGATTTTGACGTATCAATCTGTGTGAACGGAGCGAAGAGTTTCGCTTGATCTTCTTCAGCGATACCTATACCGGTATCAATAACCTGGGCACGTAGTTCTGTATCGGTCACTTCTACTTCCGTTGCCACCTTACCGCCTTCTGGTGTGAATTTCACTGCGTTGGAGAGTAAGTTGTAGAAGATCTGTTTGATTTTAACCCGATCAGCCTCAATCATACCGTTCCGATTATAGTTCAAGGTGAGATCCAAATCTTTCTTTACAGCAAGCGCAGTGATAATAGCGTTCACCTCCTCAACAGCTTCAACAATAGAGAATATTTCCAGTTGTAGTGCCATTTTTCCAGCCTCGATTTTTGACAGGTCGAGGATGTCGTTAATCATTTCCAGTAGATGTTGACCACTAATATGGATGTCATTGACACATTCCCGCTGCTCAGCGTTGATACTCCCGACGAGTTCATCCCGCAGAATCTCAGCGAATCCAATAATTGCATTCAAGGGTGTCCGCAACTCGTGGCTCATATTTGCGAGGAAGTCACTTTTTGCGCGGCTTGCGTATTCAGCGGTTTCCTTGGCATGTTGCATTACTTCTTGGGTTTTTATTCGCTCTGTAATATCGAGTGCCATACTAATACCCAAGTGTCTTTTACTCGGACCCGGAAGTTCACCAAGCAACGATGAACTAAACTCCCAAATCTGTTTTTTGCCAGACTTGGTAAAAATTTCGTACTCGCCCTCTGCTACACGCTCCGTAGAACTATACAATTGGGTAAGATGTGCTTTGATCTTCTCAGCTTCCTGATGATTCGCCTGCTCCAACCATTTTGAGACTGTAGGCATATCTTCAAGAGTGTACCCGGTTAATTCTGTCCACGCCCGGCTAATTTGCAAGACTTCACCATCCTCGGCATGAATCATGATAGGTAGGGGTGCGTTCAGTACGGCACGACGAAAACGCTCTTCGCTGTGCTGCAATTCAATTTCCGCTCGCTTCCGATCCGTGATATTCGTTGATGCCATCACGAACCCAACCAATTCTCCATCCTGTTGAATTGGACCGATGCAGGATGCGTACCAATATCCACTTATCAGTCCCTGAACTTCATAGGTTGCAACTTCGCCAGTTTCGATTACTCGGGCACAGGCTTCCCTGAACCCTTTATGATGTTCTTCAGCGAGAAATTCAAAGACGCTTTTTCCGACGATGTCTTGAGGTGTTAATCCGAGGGTAGGGGGGAGTCTGTTGATAAATTCAAGGCGATAGTCAAGGGCCATCGTTGAGATGAGGTCGGGTACACTTTCAACAAGAGAACGCCAGTTTGCTTCCGAATCTCGGACAGCTTGTTGTGCGCGATAGTACTCAGTTATATCTCGTGAAATGCCGCACGTTCCATTTATACGTCCATCTCTATCTCGAATTGGAACTTTGGTCGTTGAGACCCACGTATCTTGTTCGTTGGGCCAAGTCTCTTTTTCCTGTATACCTTCAATTGGTTTTCCAGATTCGATGACATCTTGCTCGTCCTGATACGCCTGTTGGGCATGTTCACGGGTAAAGAAATCAAAATCCGTTTTATTGACTGCCTCGGCGGGATTCTTTAGACCGAACCGTTCCGCCAAAGAGCGATTGATTCGTATGAACCGGCTCTCCAGATCCTTGAAGTAGATGTGGTCGGGTGTATTCTCCATTAGGGTATGCAGCAGATCACCCTCTTGCGCGCGCTTCGCTGCCAATTGCTGAAAGCGGGTTTCACTCTCTTTCAATTTCGCTTCCAGTCGTTTTCGTGGCGTGATATCTGTTGCGACGACGTAACAGCCTTGTTTTTTGGGATCTTTTGTTATGCGCCATCTTAACCACTTGTAAGACTCATCTTTGCATTGAAATCGGCTTTCAAAGGTAGCAGTATGGCTTTTACCTGTTTTTACCTTCTCAATTTCGGTGAGTGTGCCTTGCCGTTCCTTCGGATGTACAAACACATGCCATTTCGGACTTTGGAGTTCCGATTTAGTAAATCCGAGAGTTTCTTCCCACGCCAAATTGAAAGCAAGGAAACTACCGTCACAACTGATATATCCGAACATATCCGTGGCAATTTCCAAAAGACAGTTAGGATCAACAATTTCGTCCGTTAATATATGTTTGCGAACGTCATCCTTAGGTTCCATATTTACCCCCACCGGGTGCGAGGTAGGAAGCACCTTTGTGAGTTGGGCAGGTTTACTTTGTCACGAGTACTGCACGACTTGCTAATTTTACAACGGTTTGCGTGGTGCTTTGGAAAACGAGTTCATATAATCTTCCGTGATGACTTGCGCTGAGGGCGATGAGATCACAGTCATTCTCCTCTGCGTTCTCTAAGATATTTGCTACTGTAAAGCCGCGAGCCGTAAGGAAATCGGCTTGAACGTCATAATATTTCAAGTAGGCTTCCATCTGTTGCTGAATCTGTGTTGCTTCAGGCTGCGTGCTTGAAAGGGCGAGTCCAAGAATCCCAGCTTTTGTCAATTCTCCGATTTCAGCGACAAGCCCTAAGGCATGGTCAGAATAAGTGTCGCCGTGATGGACGGCGAGAATCTTGCGCAGTAGTGTGCATTGTTCGTGCACCACGATAATAGGTCTCGTGATATGCAAAAGTACGTCGTCAATTTGGTTCTGAATAAGCTTAAGGCGACGTTTCCTTATATCTTCAGGGAGCCCGACGACAACAAGATCAGCGGAGTGTGCTTTTTCGCAGATCATCTGTCGTGGGTTGCCAGCGACCGCCTCGACGTGGTAGTCCAAAAAATCGTAGAGTGAACATTCCGCTTCTGTCCGACGTAGAACAGTCGCTGCGACATCAGCGTTTCCGCCGTGCTGGCTGTCTTGGAAGAAAACACACGATAGGTGCGTTCCTAAAAGCACCGCCAATTGCCCGGCATATTCAAAGGCATTTTTTTCATAATCCGTATCGCCGATGGCAACGAGGATATTTTTTATCATGAGACATCCCCTTATAAGCGCAAGGCAGTAGAACGTTACCCGCAAGTTTCCGATATTCGTAAGACTGCTTGCGCTACAACAAAACTAAAGTTAGCCTAATCTCATTAGGGGTGCTGTAGCAAGGCAGCAACAGCATCATCCTCGCTTTCAAAACTTTTGAAAACGGTGATTAATCGCGCCATGACAATGAGATTTTTGACATGCTTGTTTACATTAATCACTGCTATCTGCCCGCCACGCGGATGGATATCGGAATAGATTTTCATGAGTGCACCGAGCCCGGAACTATCCATCCCAGTTACTTCTTTAAAGTCAAAGAGTAGTTTGGGAGGTGAGGTCTCGCCTCCAAGTGCGTCCTCTACAGTTTCCGAAAACTCTTTGACACCTGGGGTGATAATCCTACCGCTCAGCCTGAAAATAACGATCCCTTCCTTCTCAGACACGGTGATTGGCATAGTATACTCCTAACGCTACCGCCCATTTTAATTGTTAGGTGGGTTTCCCCATCACAACACTTAACCTTCGTTTGACAGTGCCGAAATTGCAGCATCCTCGGTATCAAAATGTTCAAAGATACTGACGAGTCGGCTACGGACTATCAGGTTTTTGATATTTGTTCCGACATTGATGACCCCGATACGACCTTTCTTTCGCGTTGCAGCGACATGGGCACCCATTAGCGTACCGAGACCAGAACTGTCCATCATATTGACCCGGTCAAAATTAATGAGGATGCGTGGTGCTTCGGACGCATCTATCTGTGAAGTGATTGCTTCCCGTAATTCGGATACTGAAGCTCCCATTATTTTCCCGCTCGGTTCCAAAATCGCAACGCCATCTCTCTGGCGAATCGTAGTTGCCATGATTCTCTCCTTCTTCGTTTGCTTAGAAACTGAAATGTCAACCCACTTTTTTAAATTCTACACTATTTCAAACTATTTGTCAATATCCAATTTAGATGCAAGTGCACGAATATTTTGTCAAGCGTTAGGATTGAGATAGATTATCTTTTTTTGTCTAATTTTCTGATTACACGGATTGCACACAAAAACTTTAGACGCTCACACCGTCAGATTTTGTTTGTTTTTAACACCGAAACAGAGTATAATAGTGGCGAATTTATATTGGCAGAAAGGAAAACAATGTACAAAGCGAACCCTCGAATTAAGGATCTCCCCGAGGATGAACGTCCCCGTGAAAGACTCCGTAAATATGGACCAGAGAGCCTGAGAGATTCCGATCTCTTAGCCCTCATTCTCAAAAGTGGCTTCAAAGGGACAACAGCTGTTCAACTTGGCGAACAGATTCTCACGGCGTTTGAAGGTGATCTGAAGCGGATGGCTGATAACAGACTCAAGCAATTTGAGAAAATTAAAGGCGTTGGTGAAGCGAAAGCGGCACAGATCGTCGCGGCGTTTGAACTCGGAAAACGGTTGGCACGCTTTCATGCGGATCGCGACAAGATTACGTCTCCAGCTGATGTTGCAGACCTGATGATGTCTAAAATGCGGTACTTACAGAAAGAAGTCGTTTGTGTCTTGTGCCTTGATACCAAAGGCGGTGTGACAACCAAAGGTGTCGCTGGTGATTTGGGTGGCGATTTGACTTGGGGGAAAAAATTGTCAGAGGGAACAGTTTTTGAAGGCACTCTAAACGCGAGCGTTTTTCACCCACGCGAAATCTTCCGATTCGCGATTGAGGAGTCAGCGAATTCAATCGTTCTTGTTCATAACCACCCATCCGGCGATCCGCAGCCGAGTCAAGAGGACATTCGAGCGACAAAACAGTTAATTGAGGCTGGAAATCAAATCGGGATTAAGGTGCTGGATCACATCATCATTGGCGACGGGATATTTGTTAGTCTGAAAGAGGAAAATCTCATTTGAGGGCGCGGATTTAGGACGCACTCCGTTGTCGGATCACCTCGTATAACAGAACACCGGCAGCCACTGACACATTGAGGGATTCAATCTTTCCTAACATCGGTAAATAAACAAGATAGTCGCACTTTTGCTTGACTAACCGCCGAATGCCTTTACCTTCACTTCCTAAGACAAGGCACAACGGCACCCTAAAATCCGCATCTGTATACGGACAAGAGGCATCCTCGGTAGCAGCACCAGCAACCCAGATACCCGCGTTTTTAAGTGTGTCTAAGGTTTGTGCAACGTTTGTTACTCTAACGATAGGGATATGTGTGGATGCACCTGCTGATGCTTTGTGCACAGCGGTTGTAATACCAGCAGCACGGTTCTTTGGGATGAGAACAGCATCAGCATTCACGGCATCGGCAGTCCGGAGGATCGCGCCAAGGTTCCTTGGGTCTTGAATGTTGTCTAACATGACTAACAACGCGTTGTGCTTACTGCGTTCTATTTTCGCGAGTATTGATTGTAAGTCATTATAGCGCGTCGGGTTGACAAGGGCGATGACCCCTTGATGTGGTAAAGAGGGTTCGATCCTATCCAACTCGCGTCGGGTGCAACGTTTTATAGGGACACCTGCTTCTGTTGCCATTGCGACAATACGGCGAATACGGGAATGGGTTGTGCCTTCAGCAATCCAGATTTTTTCTATCTTTTGAGTCCCGTGCTGTAGGTACTCTATAACTGGGTTTCTGCCAACAATGTATTCGGGCATATTGGAGTATGGGCGAATAGGGTTATCCGCCCTTACAGGTTAGTCCCCACGAATGAATTTAATATCTGGACCGCGCGGCTCAATCTTAATATCTGGGTCTGCGGTTTGGCATCCGACACAGGTGATGTCACCGATATTTGCATTCTCCATGCGCGGTGCAAGTTTTCCCAACTTAAACACAAACCCTAAGATGTCACCTGCCGGAATTTTCTGATCACATGAATCGCAGGGAATAGCTACCCCCGATTTGACTTTCGCTAAAAGTTCTGATGCTTTCATGACTTGCCTTTCGTTCGCAAAATTGATTAGAGAAAGTAACGCTCTTTTTGCTTGTCCGATTCGTACTCTTCGTACGCCTCCTGCGCCGAGTCCACTTCGGAGACTTGGGCAACAGGCACATCCCACCACGATTCGTAGCGCGGAACCCCTTGGTAGTAATCTACATCAATCTTCACGACGGTTGTATGCGCTGCTTCGCGCGCCTCATGCAGGGCGGCTTTCAGACTTTGCAAGGTTGTCGCCTCAATTACCTTGGCACCAAGACTGGCGGCATTTGCAGCGAGATCTACCGGTAAAAAATCTCCTTCAAGTTCACCGCTTTCTTCGTCCCGATAGCGAAAGCGGGTAGCGAAGCCTTGGACACCGGTCGCCCGAGACAATCCACCGATGCTGCTATGCCCCTCGTTGTTCACGAGCACGACAATTAGTTTGTAACCTTCCTGAATTGACGTGATGATTTCCTGTGCCAACATCAAGTATGAACCGTCGCCCACCATGACATAGACATCACGACTCGGATCAGCCATTTTGATGCCTAATCCACCAGCGATTTCGTATCCCATACACGAGTAACCGTATTCCAAGTGGTACTGCTTCGGATTACGGGTTCGCCACAACTTATGTAAGTCGCCGGGAAGGCTACCCGCGGCGCAGACCATAACATCCTCAGGACGCGAAAATTCGTTCACCACGCCAATCACTTCACTTTGACTTGGCAACGGCGTATGTCCAAGGTGATAGAGTCGATCTACCTCTTCTTCCCATTCGTCCCGATATTTCTCAATTTGCGCGGCATAGGTTGCGTCAACGCGGTAGTCTCCTACAGCAGCGGCAAGCTCCTCAAGCGCGACACGGGCATCTGCAACTAACGGTAAAGCCGCATGTTTATACGCATCAAACTCAGCAACGTTGATATTGATGAAACGGACGTTCGGGTTTTGGAAAGCAGTTTTGGAAGCAGTTGTGAAGTCGCTTAAGCGTGTACCGATCGCGATCACTAAATCCGCCTCTCGTGCGGTAATGTTCGCTCCGGGTGTTCCAGTTGCTCCTATTGCCCCAAGATTCTGTGGATGATTGTATGACAGCGAACCTTTTCCAGCGAAGGTTTCACCGACAGGAATACCGGTTTGTTCTACAAATTGGGCAAGTTGCGCTGTGGCTTCGCTATAGATAACACCACCACCGGCGATGATTAAGGGACGTTCACTCTCACGAATCCATGCGACTGCCCGATTAAACAAATCCGCATCAGCACGGGGGCGGGATATAGTATAAACGCGCTTTTCAAACAGTTGTGCGGGATAATCGAACGCCTCGGCTTGTACATCTTGCGGAAGTGCTAAAGTTACAGTCCCTGTTTCCGCCTGTGATGTCAGCACCCGCATCGCTTCTGGCAGTGCAGTGATTATCTGTTCTGGTCGATTAATCCGATCCCAATAGCGTGAGATTGGCTTGAAGCAATCGTTCACCGAGTAATCTTGTGAACTCGGAGACTCCAATTGTTGTAAAACTGGAGCAACTAAACGGGTGGAGAAAATGTCCCCCGGTAGTAAGAGGACGGGTATCCGGTTAATTGTTGCCCCCGCTGCACCAGTAATCATATTCGTTGCGCCTGGTCCGATAGACGTTGTGCAGGCAAAGGTTCGCAGGCGGTTGCTCATCTTGGCAAATGCGGCGGCGGTGTGCACCATTGATTGCTCGTTCCGAGTCTGATAGAAACGGAAGGAATCGGAATACTGATGTAACGCCTGTCCGATACCGGCAACGTTTCCGTGACCGAAGATTCCGAACATACCGGCGAAAAATTGGGTTTCGTTCCCGTCTCGTTCAACATATTGTTGTTGAAGAAATTGGACGATGGCTTGTCCCATCGTGAGTTTTCGTGTTTCCATATCTTTTATTTTCCTTGCGGTTCGTTGAGGAGGGTTTTCTGAGAACGCTCCTTTCCCTTGAGGAAAATGCTTCTCCTTTACTAAAGTGGTGTATGTCTGCGGTCCGAGGCCCCAGACAAGATATGTTACCATCCGCCGCGTTCGGCGACAAATTCGTCAACTTCGGACATTGTCGGCATAAAATTGGCACAACCGTGCCGCGTTACGACAATTGCACCGGTTGCGTTGCCAAGGCGGGCAGATTTTTCCCAATCCCAACCGCTGAGATGACCGTAAATAAAACCGCTCGCGAAGGCATCTCCGGCACCAAGCGTATTGTAGACCTCAACTGGAAACGGCTCGGCGTGAATGACTTCGCCGTTCGTTAGATAAACATCCGCGCCTTCAATACCACGTTTTACGATGAGTGCCTCTGGACCGGCACCTAAAAGCGTCTCAATAGCAACTGCCATATCACCCTCAATCGTTGGATTTGAGATTTGAGAGTGTTCAATTGTCAGTTGTGAAGCATTTGTAAGCGTGGCTGCTTTGATTTCCTCTTCTGTTCCGATAGCGATATCAATATAGCGCAAGGCAGATCTCATAACAACACCAAACGCTCTTGGATCGTGCCACTGATCTGCTCGGAAATCAAGGTCGAGGAAGACACGATTGCCGAGTACTTGTGTCTGTTCTGCAGCATAGAGGGTCGCGCTACGGCTCGGTTCTTTGCTCAAGCCTGTCCCGGATATCAGCACTGCTCGACTTTCAGCGATCGGTGCAGCGAGAACATCGTCAATGGTGAGTTCAATATCCGCGCAGTTGTCGCGGTAATAGATTAATGGAAACCGATCTGGTGGTTCAATACCCAGCACGACAGCACTCGTTCGGTGTCCCGGTTTCTGTGGAATAAACTGGGTCTCAACGCCTTCGTTTTTCAAAAATTTGAGCAGAAACTCCCCGACAGGATCCTCGCCGATGGCGGTAAGGAGCACGGCTTGAAATCCGAGCCGCTGAATACCGACACTGATGTTCGTGGGACATCCACCGACAAAGGCACCGAAACTTTTAATGTCTGGAAATGCGGCACCGATGTCATTCGCGTAGAGGTCTAAAGAACTTCGTCCGATTGTGAGAATATCGTAAGTTTTCATTTTGAAGTTGCTGCGTTTCTGAATTTCTGATGCTCCTCAGCAAATTTACGGGTTAGCAGAAAAGCGTCATTTCCGCATGCGATGAGTTGAACCCCCAAGCTCAGCCACTGTTCACCACTCTCAAAGTCGTTGACATAACAACCCAAAGGGACATCGTGGGCTTGTGCGAGCCTGATGATTTGTTTTATAGCGTCTAAAAGTAGCGGATGGTCCAGCTCACCAGAGATCCCCATAGATGTGGATAGGTCATAAGGACCGATGAATACGACATCTAACTCACCAGTGGTGAGGATGTCATTCAGGTTTTCAACGGCTTGAACGGTTTCAATCTGCCCAATGGCGAGGATTTCCTGATTTGCGCTGCGGACGTATTTTCTCGTATCAAGTTTTGTGAAGTCTCCATAATCGGTGTGTCCGATGCCAAACGCGACACCGCGGTCGCCTTCAGGCGCGTATTTTGTCCATTTTTTAATTTTTTCAATATCTTCACGAGATTCGACACGAGGAATCATAACACCCGTCGCACCAGCATCAAGTACCCGTGAAACAAAATGGCGTTCAAGTGCGGGTATACGCACAATACACGGGAGATTTGAACCTCGCGCGTTCCGAATTATCCGCCCCATAGTTTCTATGGAAAAGGAACTATGTTCTAAGTCTGCAATAATAAAGTCTGCGCCAGCATTCGCAAGCAGCGTGGCAATCGCGGCACCACCGAATTCAAGTACAAATGTTCCAACGAGCACTTCCCCGCGTTTCAAAGATGCTTTCACGGATATAATTCCTCTAATTTTCGATTGGGATTTCCGACATCAATTTCTGTGCTTCGCTAACCATTTTTGTCGGTACGGACATCTTTTCACCGATTGCGAGGATTAACAAATAGAAATCATAAGCGGTTTGTAATTCGCCATTGAGGTGCGCACTTTCAGCAGCGTTGAAATAGCAAACGGTTGCCATTCTGTGACATTCTTCAACAAGAGATGGGATATTCGCATAGCCATGGTTATAACCGGCAAGAATATAAGATTTTCCGGCTTCTTCCCATGAACGCTGTAGTTCAAATTGACGTGCGAGGCGCGTGTAATAAACCGCGCCCTTTTTGGCATTTTTTCTGGCGAGACGCTGTTTCTCTGCGACTGTGTAAGCGAAGCGGGCGCGCGTATAACAGTTGGCGACGAGCTCTAAATCGTCTTTCCTGAGAAAGTTGTTCGCCTGTTTTTGGTAGAACCTACCGAGCCTTCTATAAAGCGTATGATACTGTCGGGTCCGTCCCTGTTGTTCATAGATTTGAATTTGTCGGAAGATGCGAAGGGCTTCCTCTTCGTGAGGGTATTGGATATCGCTATGAACCTGATCAAGTAGGAATTCCGGTGAGGCTTCTTCAATTACGAGTCGATAGCTGCCAGATGCCCTGATTCGGGGTTGTATCGGTGTTACATCAATTATTTCTTCTTGTGGGACAGATATTGACTGTTCAAGCCATTCACGAAGGACCGCATTTTCATTCTCTGGTAATTTCTGAATGAGCGCAGCAATTTCCTCAACGGTTGGACTTACTGGAAGGACAATACCTGCAGTACTAAGTTTTTTGAACAGGTTATCTACAGTTTTGGTTACGCCTTGGTCGTCAGTAGAAAGGTGGCTTGCTCTGTGAATTTCTGCCAATGCGCTCGGGTAGTCTTGGTTTTCGATATAGCGTGTGGCGAGTGTATAATGTCTTTGAAGCTCGGCTGCCAGCTTTCCGCGTTTAATACCTTCCTCTTTCTGCCGCCGTTGAAAAAAGAGATTCTGATTCATCCGTTCTGCATCTGCAAGCGAAAGACGGAACGTTTTTCGGTATCGTTCGAGTGCTTCTATTAACCTTGAGTTATTGGAAGTGACGCTTGCATTGATAAGCTGCGAAGCTTGCTTGACGTATTCATCTTGGCGAATCCGATCTAACTCTTCATACATCTCAGACGCACTTTGATGACGTTCTTGGAGTTGTCGATGGAGCGCCTTCTGTAAGAAATTGCGGAGTACTTCCGGGCATCTGTGGATTTCTTCAATTTCGCCAGCTGCTTTCTTTTTATCAATTTCTTTATTTTCGCCTGAGAAGGGAAATCGTCCAGTTACCGCTTGATACAAAATTAATGCAGTGGAATAGAGATCAGCCCGGTAATCATAGGCACCATAGTGCTGTTCGGGTGCCATGTAGCGTCGAGTGCCAGCCATAGTTTCAGCGAACTCGGTTGTCTCACCAAATATACGAGCGATGCTGAAATCGGCGACTTTCGCTTGTTTTTCAGTTGTGAGTAGTATATTTTGCGGTTTGATGTCGCGGTGCATAATCTTGTGCGTATGCGCTTCTTCGAGTCCACGACAGATGTCCAAACCGATATTGAGTGTATCTGTTAAGCTGAGTGCCCCTTCCTGCATGAGGTCGTGAAGACTCTTGCCCTCAACATACTCCATCACTATCCACGCGACATAGTCACCCTCTCCGGGTTCAACGGTATGAATAGAGACGATATTTGGATGTCCCCAAATCTGTGACATTGCCTGAAACTCGGTTAGCAAAAACTTCATTCTACTGGCAGGATAGGCAGTTTTTGCCAAGGCTTTAATCGCAACAGTCCGGTTCGTCATCTCTTCGCGGGCGCGAAAGACCGACGAGAACCCACCCGAATTGAGAAACTCAAGCAATCTATATTTACCTAAGATTAATTGGTCAATCTGCATAATGGTAGCTTGAACGGGACAGGATACGACTTTATAGTAATAAAATTAACAAAATTAAGATTAATTGTCAATACAAAAAGACATTTTTAACAGGTTTAAGCCAGATTATCCGCTGAACGGGCGCGTTGCACCTCTTTGACAAGCCTCTCAGCCCTCTCGGTGAGCGTTGCAAATTCACCAGCTGCAATGAGTTGATTATTAACAAGCGCACTTCCGACTCCCAATACGGTGGCACCGGCAGTGATGAACTCAGCAGCGTTTTCCGCGCTGATGCCGCCTGTTGGAACGAGCGGAATCTGAGGCAGAGGTGCTTTCACGTCTTTGATATAGGCAGGACCTACACTGCTTGAAGGGAAGACTTTCACATAATCTGCTCCTGTTTCCCATGCGGCTAAAATCTCTGTTGGCGTAAAGGCACCGGGAATAACGACTTTGCCGTAGCGGTTACAGATCTCAATTACGTCTGGTTTCGTAACTGGACTGACGATGAATTCAGCACCAGCCAGCATCGCCGCCCGCGCTGTTTCTGCATCCAGTACCGATCCTGCACCAACGAGAACGGCCTCTCCATACGCCGATGAAACATCGTTAATGACTTGTAACGCATCCGGGGTCGTCATCGTCACTTCAATTACGTTAACACCGCCAGCAAGAATTGCTGCTGCCGTCTCAATTAACTCATTTGCGCTGTTGGCACGAATTATAGCGACAATACCACACGCTTCAATCCGTTGCATTTGTTCTAATTTTGTCATGGACCTCCTTTTAATTGCTTGAGGTTACGAGGTACTTCTCAATATCCATCTATAAAGTAATGCTTAAAAAGGTGATATTTTTTCTTGCGATTTTTCTGTTAATATGCTATCATTAAACATACAAAGCAAGCCGGATTACAAATTACCGCTAATAATGGCACTTTTCGGCACACGAGCTGCGCTGATAAATTGTCTCCTAAAAAAGAATGGAAGTTGTTCCACTACTCCCTTATCTGCTCGGTTTAACAGGGTTACTTGTCCTCTCAGGATTTTTCTCCGGATCTGAGACGGCTTTATGTGCACTTACTCAAGTCCAAATTGAGCGACTCCGTCTTGAAAAAGGCGGTGCATCTGCAATTGTCAATTTTGTTGACAACCCACGCAGATTGTTTATTACCGTTCTGCTTGGTAATAACCTTGTCAACGTCTCGTTCGCGATCCTCATGCTATGGCTCGTTAAGCGAGTTCTCCCCAGCTATACAGAGGTTCTCCACTTTGCCACAGCCACAGCCGCCAGTGTCCTCCTTATGCTCATCTTCGGTGAGATGACTCCGAAGAGCTTCGCAATCAAACACGCGGAATTCTTTGCGAAAATAGCAGCACCCCCGCTATGGGTATTTTCCGTTCTTATTTCACCGTTACGTTCTTTATTGCGCAAAATCATCGATTTTCTCATCCCAATATTCGGTGGACATCCATCACCTACAGAACACCTCACAGCATCAGATCTTAAAGAAATCCTTGATACTTACCAAGAGGAAGCACTTCCAGCCGATGAACGAGAAATTGTGGGCAATATTCTTCAATTACGCGACATTGAGGCGAAAGAAATTATGGTGCCACGTACTGAAGTCATCGCAGTTCCAACGTCAAATACCATTCAAGAAACACTAAAGCAGGCAAAGGAACATGGATTTTCACGCATTCCAGTTTATCAAGAGCAAATTGACAATATCTGTGGTATCTTCTACGTTAAAGATTTTGCACTGTGGCGGCACACTGCAATAGATTCACTGACGATTGATGCCTTCCTTGAAAAACGGGACCAGATTTCTGAGGTACCGTCCAGTACCTCTCTCATCCGTGAATGTTTCTTCGTCCTTGAGACCCGTAAAATTGGGATGTTGTTACTACAACTTACACGTGAAAAAACCAAAATGGCGATTCTTCAAGATGAGTACGGCGGTGTTTCAGGAATTGTCACCACCGAAGACATTGTTGAACAGGTCGTCGGGGATATTGTTGACGAACACGACAGAGACGATTCTCCGCCTGATTTTGTCAAACACTCTGAAGAACCGTTGTTACTTGAAACTTCCGGACGTATGAGCATCCGGGAACTCAATCAGCAATTTGAACTAAAACTCAGTGAAGATGACGCTGACACTATTGGCGGTTATGTCCTTGGTCTCTTCGGACGAATTCCGTCCGTTGGCGAATCATATACCGATGAGAACGGCATCAAATTTGAAATTACCACTACAGAAGGCAACGCTATTACAGGTTTGTTTATCAAAATGCCGGTTACCCACGAAACTAAGGCGGAAGCATAACAACAACAGATACCGGATACAAAGCAATTGAAAATTCTTCTATTATCGCTCTTTTTAATCGGTGCGAGTAGCACAGCGCAGATCGCTGTGCTAAGTTCGTTTGTGCTGGCAGTTCTTATCTGTCTTGTCCTGTCAGCTTTCTATTCCGGTTCTGAAACAGCCTTAGTGTCTGTCAATAAAATCCGGATTAACCAACTTGTTGAATCCGAGAATACCAAAGCGGGTATCATTCACCGTTTAGTAGAATCACCGCAGCGGATGCTCGCACTCACACTCGTGGGAACGAACCTTGCAAACGTGCTTATCGCACAATTCGGTGAAGGACTCGTCTCGCGCGGATTCCCAAACCTCACGGTAAGTCTACAAGGTGCCATTGCGACTGTTGGCATAACGACCTTGCTCCTTATTTTTGGAGAAATTTTACCGAAAACTATCTTCCGTGTCAAGGCAGATGCGTTAGCACTGCGCTACGCCTACCTCTTACGCCTCTCTGAATGGGTTTTAGCACCGCTTATCTATTTCGTGCAAACTTTGACGCAGTTCATCGTTAAACCTGCAGATAAAGGGTCAAGCAGACCAAGCCCTGATGCTCAACGTGAAGAGTTACGCCTCCTCGCAACGATGGGTGAACGTTCCGGTAACTTGTACACAGACCAGCGACGGATGATTCATAGCCTGCTCAATCTACAAGATCGGACAGTTGAACAAGTTATGGTCCCACTTGTCGATATCGTTGCGATTGAAAAAAATACAAGATGCGAAGATTTTTTGCAAATCGCCGCTGACTCCGGCTTTTCAAGAATCCCAGTCTACGAGGAACAGATTTATAATATCGTTGGGATTGTCAACCTCCTTGATGTTATTTACAATGATGTTGAATCAGAAACTGCCTTAAATTCTCACGACGAATTGGACGCTCTGCCCGAAACGGTTGAACCGTTTATCCGAAAGGTGTTGCACGTCCCCGAATCCAAAAATATCAATGCGCTTCTCAAAGAGATCCAGCATACTCGGCATACGATGGTATTTGCTGTTGATGAGTATGGTGGCACCGTTGGTCTTGTCACTATCGAAGACCTGGTTGAAGAAATTGTCGGCGAATTTGCCGATGAACGCGATGCTCCCGAACTTATCCGTTTAATTGCAACTAACATCCTCGAGTGCGATGGAAGAACCGAAGTAGATCTTCTTGAAGAACATTATGGGCTCGCAATTCCTGAAGGTGACTATGAGACTGTCGCCGGTTATATTCTGGATCGGACCGGTACTATTCCGAAAACTGGCACTGAACTTGATTTAGATGATGCTATCATCACAGTCATAGATGCCGATCCACGTGCTATCCGCAAGGTTCGCATCCGGCGACGACTCGGACGTTTTACCTCTTAACATTCACAGCTACAGCGGTCTAATTCTTTATACTATTAGGTTATTTGATGTTAGACAGGATTTAGGCACATTCCGTTTAAAGAATTCCGAGCGGCGGCATTACAACGATTTCCTCGGTCACCATACCGGGCGGCTGCTGACAGATAGAGATAATCGTATCTGCAACATGTTCGGGTTTTAACATTTGGTCAAAGTCGGGGTGTTGCGGGACATCATCCCAAAATGGTGTATGCACCGAGCCGGGTAGCACTGCAGTAACTCGAACATTCTGCTGGCGAACCTCACTGGCTAAAACTTTTGTTAGTGCTAACGCCCCTGCCTTTGCGGCGCAATAAGCAGCCGAGGCTTCAAACGCTACCTTTGCTGCGATCGAAAGTACGTTGATAATTTGCCCACCACCTTGTGCCAACATGGACGGAAGCGCATACTTCGCGCAGAGGTAAATCGCCTTTAAATTTGAATTAAGGACCGCGTCCCAGTCGTCCGGAGCGAAATCAACAACTGGTCCGAAATGACCGATTCCGGCGTTGTTGACAAGGATATCCACGTGTTGGTAAACATCCAGGGTCCGTTCAATCAGTCGCTGCACAGCATCCGCGTCAGTGACATCTGTAGGAACAGCAAGTATGGAATCGGGGTTAGAAACCCCTCCTACGCTAAGCTCGCGTGCCACCTGTTGGAGTGTTTCGCGTGTTCGGGCAGCGAGCACAACTTTCGCACCTGCTGCTGCGAAAGCGGAAGCGGTTGCTTTACCTATTCCTTTTGATGCCCCGGTAACCACCACGACCTTTCCGTGAAGTCTTCCTATCTCTGTCGCATTAGGATGACTCGGAGAAACCATGTTCACCTCCACATTTCCACTACGCGCTTGAATTCGTTAATGTTGGTGCCCACAACGACAAAAAAGTTAGGACTTGCGCATATCCGTTCTGTGTGCTGGCGTGGTTAGAAGCTTCGTCCGATGTAAATAGACACCAACCAGAGATGCGGGTACGTAAGTCCTGAGAAAGCATATTTAGGATATTTGGACGCACCTCAAAAACTCTGCCCGCGTTGAACTATCCTCGCGGAAGGCACCGCGCATGACATTCGTTGCCATCCTCGGTGCTTGTTTTTCGACACCGCGTGCCATCATACACAGGTGTTGCCCCTCCATCACGACCGCGACACCTCTCGGATCAAGTGCGGTTTCGAGTGCCTCGGCAATTTCACGTGTGAGACGTTCTTGTACTTGCAAACGTCGAGAAAACATATCCACGATGCGCGGGATTTTACTCAGACCGATGATCCGGTTTTTCGGAAGATACCCAACGTGACATTTGCCCCAAAAAGGGAGGATATGATGTTCACAGAGACTGTAAAATTCAATGTCTCTGACAATCACCATTTCGTCAAAGTCTTCGTCAAAGATAGCACCGTTCAGAATATCATCAACGTTTTGATGGTAGCCGCTTGTCAAAAATTCCATCGCCTTCGCGGCGCGGTGTGGCGTTTTCACCAAGCCTTCGCGGCTCGGGTCTTCACCTAAAGTCTCAAGAATTTTGGTGAACAGCCCCGTTAATTCTGGGGTAACGTTAGCCTGATCAAACTCCATTATATTAAAATATGTCTCCGTCGCGCTCTTTTTTCCTACGCCTACTGCACAGAGAAACAGATCACTCGCCATAGTAGTCGAAATGATTTTTGGGTGTTTCCCGTAAGCGAAGGCGGTGTAAAACCACCGGGCGCAAGTTCGGTTCCAGCACATCCCAAAGCACTTTGACAAAGTTCTCCGAGGTTGGATTGAGCATCTCAAACTCAGGCGTATCAAGATTCAGATGCTTGTAATCGAAACGTGCATAGACCTGTTTATGAACGACCTCGTCAAGAAGATTCAAACCCGCAACCAGACCGGTTCTCGCATCCACGTCACCTTTTACGGTAACTTCAAGCACATAGTTATGCCCATGTCCAGCTGGGTTATTACACTTTCCGAAGATGTCCAGGTTCTCTTCGTCACTGAGCGCGTGGCTGTGCAAGCGATGGGCTGCACTGAATTCGTAGACTTTGGTAAGATAAACCATCAGTTCTTCCCCATAGTAGTCTGTAAAATTCGTGGCACTCTCGTAAAGTCGCACTCTGTGCAACATCCGATCTGGTAGAGACAGCACAAACCGTTGCCAAATCTCAATAGCGATGTTCTCACATGTCGGTTGCAGGTGCGGTTTCTTCGAGAAAACCGGGTGCTGACGGTTCAGATGCTTGTGATCGTAATTGGCGATTACTTCCGTCTTCAACAAAGCGTCCAAGGTCACCAAATTGATAACCATACCGTCATCCGCATCCACACTACCTTTGACCATTACTTCAAGCACATAGTTATGCCCGTGGCTGTTTGGATTTGCGGATGCGCCAAACAACTCAAAGTTCTCAGCATCGCTTAATTCAGGGATACGGTTGTAATGTGATGCCTCAAACGCTGTCTGCCGGGTTAAGTAGTACATCGGTTTTTGCACCGTTAACTTGTGTGCTTAGCGATCTACGCATTGTGCCGCGGAGGTACTACGAGTTCGTCACCAACGGACTCATATTGGACTGTCATAAGCCATTCGCCTGTTCCACGTATCTGGACATTGCACTTTTTCAGCCACTCGATTAAGGTGACGCTGTCGCGTGCCTCCCATTCGCAAACCAATCGTCCTGACAGCGTATCGCACAAGACTCGGATGCTGCTTACGTCGGCGTTTTCTTCTTCTTTGAAACGTTTCAGTAGACGTGCGACATCTTGACGCGTCATGCAGGCGATTGCATGAGTAGAAATAAATTTAGGCACTTTTAATTTTACCTTGCGGAGGAATAACGGACGCTTCGACTTTGATAGACGTTCCTCATATCCGCTCTCCATTACATTACGAGCTACAGATTTTGTGACTATCTCAAGAGGTGACCTCTGTTAGACGAACACCGCTTAAAGGATAACTGAAAACCAAAAACCGACAACCATTCTTCCTTTAGTCGCGTGCGATGGGTGCTCCGACAAGATTACCCCATTCTGTCCAGCTGCCGTCGTAGTTGCGGACCTTCTCATAACCGAGTAGATACTTCAGCACAAACCATGTATGCGATGAACGTTCGCCGATACGGCAATAAGCGATTGTTTCTTTACTATCGTCAACACCTTCACCACCGTAGATGGCTTGCAGTTCGTCGTGAGACTTAAAGGTGCCATCCTCAGCCACCGCTGTCGCCCACGGGATATTCGCGGCACCTGGAATATGGCCGCCACGTTGTGCAGTTTCGCTCATACCGGGCGGAGCAATGACTTCGCCGATGAATTCAGCAGGTGAACGAACATCAACAAGGTTAACAGTACCTTGCCCGAGTGTGTCTCGAACGTTACCCGCTGTGGCGCGAACGTTGTCATCAGGAAATTTCGCTTGGTATCCAGTACTGGAATGATCTGGCACATCGGTGACAAGTGCCCTACCTTCATCAATCCATTTTTGGCGACCACCGTTCATCACTTTCAGCAGACTTTCATCGTGCCCGTAATAGCGGAATTGCCACAAGGCATAAGTTGCGAACCAGTTGTTATTGTCGCCATAGAAGATTACTGTCGTATCGGTGGCGATACCACTATCATTACAAAGTGCCTCAAACTGATCTTTCGTGAGAATATCGCGTCGCACTTGGTCGCACAATTGCGTTTCCCAATTTAAGCCGACTGCGCCAGCGATATGTCCTTCAGCATAAGCCGAGGTATCAACATCAACTTCAAGCAGTCGGATACCAGCATCACCACCGTGTGCAGCCACCCATTCTGTACTCACCAAAACATCAGGATTTGCGTAATCAGCCATTTCTGTTTTCAAGCCTCCTTGTTCTGTCTTTGCTAAGATTCTCTTAAATATAACAGCCTTGCGAGATGCGCCCTCGTAGAGCGTCTCGCTGCTTATATTATACATTTCTAAGTGCCGTTTGTCAAATAGAAATGCGCTTCTGCTATTATCTTGTCCATTTTTAGGGGATTTGTCAAGTTTTTTCTGGTTAGAGAGCGTGCGTCAGTCTACATCCTGCGTGTCGCTGAACTGGAAAAAGAAAAGCCGCGTCAATTGTTTGACGCGGCTTATTGATAACTCTGTGCTGCTCTTTATCAGGATTTCTACAACCGATTTGCAGCAGCGGGTGCCTTTTTCGGGACGTTTTCCATCCCTTCACCGGCGAGAGCGTCTGCGGGGATATAGTTGCTATAGTCCGAGATACTCCCATGTGTTACCGCATAGATGACAATGTTAATGAGTTGCCGTGCGGCAGCCGGTGCAAATTCCTCTAAAATCTTATTCCGGTCCTGATAGTGACCGAAGAAAGGTTTCTGCACTGCCCCATCCATCACGTGTATCATTGCCTCTGTATCAACGAGAACAGCGAGCCTGTCGTCGATGAAAACGCCCTGTAACTGCCCGTAGGGACCGTGATGGAGAATGGTACTCCCCATTTTCCGAACAGGAAATCGGAGGGGTCCGTTCAACTCATAGTAAGTGTTGTAAATCTCGTGATCCTGAGGGATCGTGGTGAGGTGGTATTCAGGAAGAATTTGACGCAGGACGCGAAGCGCGGGTTGCATTGCCAATTCCGTGTTCCCGTGCGTGGGCATATAGATAAACCCACCGCGATTGATAATATATTCGCGAATCCGTTGTGCTTCCCGATCGGTATAACCGAAGGAAGGACGACTCCCTTTCGTTTGCCAGATAGCACTACCACGCAACAATCCATTTTCGAGCTTTCCGCCAGAAGTGGAAATCGGTTCCATAAAGATAATCGGTGATTCAAAGAACGCCGCGTCCGTGATTTGGACTGCGTCAACCATTTGGGTTTGGATACCTGTTTCTGTATTCAGCGACTTGACTAAATAGGGCAGACCTGCCCCGAATCGGAGATGTCCGATGCCGCTGCCTCAGAAATCGAGGTTCGGATGCAACGGATCATCAAGGCGGACGAGATGGAGTCTTCCAATAATCTCCTTGCCGCGTCCTTGAATAATAGCACCTGGACTTCCCTTCGGAAGCTGTGGTACACCGTTACCGAGAACCATGCTCTGCTCTACATCTGACAACGAGGCATTAATATTCGCAGCACCCGCACCCTCCACGAGTGTGTTTAACCTACCATTGCCTTGTGTCCGTGCTTGCCCAAGACCGGATCCTGAACCGAAAGCACCGCGCCCAGTGCCGCTACCTAAACCGTCTCCGACACCGGCACTCAGACCATCCGTAATTCCGCCGCTTGACAAGCCCGCTGTCGGTAGTGCGTCTGATGTTGTCGGCAGTACTGCGGCAGTTGACAGCGACTGTTCAGTATGTTGGAGCACAGGAGACGTGCTGGGAACTTTGATTTGCTGTCCCCTGGGTGCGGCTGGTGCGCCAGCCGTTAGTGACGCCACAGGCACTGCAGTTGCCGACGACCTCGCTGCTCGTGCGAGTGTTGTGCGACGCGATGTTGTCTCCGTTTGTGGAACGACTCTCAAATCTGGAATAGGGGTTGCTACAACCGCTGGCTTAGCGATGACATCTCTTTTAGCCGCTTGTGGCGGTGTAACAATGAAAAAACTCACATCAATGGCATCTTGTGCCTTCAATTGTTTAGATGAGATC
This sequence comes from Candidatus Poribacteria bacterium, assembly GCA_026702755.1. Taxonomy (NCBI): domain Bacteria; phylum Candidatus Poribacteria; species Candidatus Poribacteria bacterium. Next base: position 54,664 of record JAPPBX010000068.1, read on the forward strand.
GCTATGTACCCAATAACGACTGCAAAACAGGCGTGTAAAAGGAACGATACCATCCATACAAGAGGCATACGGCGCGATTTCATGTTACGCACCTCCTATATAGTTAAATATTCACGCTTTAACGTTTGTTACATCTAATTTTATGCTTGATGCAATACCTTGCAACATGCCCTCTCGTTCATATTTTGACAAAAACTTTACACACCCGTGCTTGAGTCCAGCCCTACCGTTTTTTTAGCTCCGCCCAAGTTGTCGTTAAGCGATTCCGGGGATGCACAGCAAAACCCTCAATTTCACTCGGTAGTTTGGGGACAGCGTTGGGGTCTATTGCCATGTAAACGGCATCCAAACGGGTATCGCCTTCCCTAGACCAAAATGTAACGGTATGTTTCCCCAATTTCAGATCAAAGGTCAACGGATTCTTTTCGCGCCATTTTACTTTTGCCCACGTCCACTCCTGATGCTGACCTGTATCCCAGATCATGTTGGCATCACCCGGTTGTGGACTTTTCTTCTGATCGACTGTGACATGGAAAGAGTCCTTCGCCGTATCTTGGGCAATCACCCGCCCCCACATCGTGTACTGACCGGGTGTTCTAACGTTAATCACGAAATCGGCTTTACCGGGGTGGCGACCACCGCCGCCCTTTCCCGCGGATATATACATACCGCCTGAAGCTTTCTTATCTTCATAAATTTCCATGATTGCTACAATTTCATCTGCGTCTTCGGCTTCAAAGCCAATCTCAGTAGCAATGCAATAACCGACCAATCCCAATACAAGCAGTACAAATTGAATCAATAACAACCGCATATATTTCATGCATATATCCTCCTTTGCTCAACTCAGGCATGGATAAGTTGGCGAAGGTATTGTTGATATTAACAATATTAACAATTCCTGCATTATTTGTCAAGAAAAAATTCCATTTTTTCTTGCGTAATATAGTTATGTCGTAGCAATTTTCATGCCAAAGTTAACTCAAATGTGAAACCGCTCTAAAATAGGGCTTTTCGCTAATTCTACCCGACATATTACTTTTGCTGTTCAACTTTTGGACAGCCCCGTTCAAAAGCCAAGAGTTTGTGGCACCCACAAAGGCGGTTCTCTCTACAAGATGTCCACAGCGCATCTCATAAATAGTTGAGTTTTATTTAATACAGACGCTGCCCCTAATGAAGTTTAAGAAAATATTTGGGTAATTCTATCAAGGACAGTTCTCAATCAAGACGGTTCTATTATCCTATAAATCCTGATTCAGACAACGGACACCTATATTACCCGATTAAATTATTAATCTTCATACGGGGCGTGGAAGGGACTGCAAACCTTTTCTGAAACGTGTGAAATCTGTTAGTAGCAACTTGGGTTATAATTGTTAAAATGCCCTCAGGACCTTTGCTACCAGACGCTGTTTGAATTCCAAAGCGTTTGGATCGCCAAGGATAATGAAAAAGTCCGTGCCGACGTAGCCTGATCGGCGTAATGCGAAGTAGATGTTGATACTCTCGTCTTGCCAGATTAACCGACTGCCAAGACTCAAGGCGGGGCTGAAGTCATAAGTGAGTGTTAGAATCTGTTGGTAGCGTCTCTCAAAATGCCACTGGATTCGTGAGGAAAGCCCCGCGGTGAAACCATAAGCACGAAGATTTAGATTTCCGCTGATGCGATGAATCTTCTCACCTGCCTGTTGACCTGAATTGTAGGTAATACCGATATTATTGAACCTGTCAGAAGCACGCGCACGTAATCCGATGCTGAAAACACTATCGCTGAATTCTTCAAATTGCCCGCCCCTCCAGCCAGCGGCAAGTGCGTAGTCACTATGTGTTAGGATAAGTGAGGATATATAGAAGTCACGCCGGAAGACCTCACCTTCATAAGTGTTAGAGATTTGGCTTTGAACAGAAACGGAGGCTCTGCGGAAGAATCCTTCACGCCACTCGTTTTTGACGAAACTACCCAAACCTACGCCGCGGTAGCCAGTGAAGGGAAGGTAACCGAGTCTATTGACGAGATCCGGATCTACAAAAAACGCGGACAGGTAGTGTTGGAAGAGCGATCCGTTGTAGCCTATACTGACAAATCCATTCCTTCCATCCGATTCATCTGCCCAAGTTTGGATGAGGTTAGAACCCACTGAAAATTTACCGTGTCGCACGTCCCCGGAAAGGTAACCGACATTGTTCGCTCCAGTGTCCCGGTGATGATGCGAAAGGAACGCCGCGCTGATATTAGATGTTGCTGTGAGCGATTGTGAGACTTGAAGAATAGCGTTCTGGTTGTTCCGGTGATATGTGCCTAAGGTCCCGACTGAGGTGTTTTTCGCAAGTTTGCCAAAAAGTTTAAGCCCTCCGTCCATATCTGTTATCCGCCGCGAATGGAACAGCCGACCGAGGCGATAGACATTGCCACCTTCCGAAAAGAACGGACGGCGATCAGGCACGTAGCGTTCACCGTAGGAGAAATCAATGTCTTCTACGGCTTGTTCAATGTTATCAAAATCGGGGTTGGCGGTCCCAATGAGCCGTAGCTGCGGGGTAACTTCATAACGGAGGTCCGCTCCCGCGCGAGCCGTATACTCTCTGTCATCGGTTTCCGTTTCACTGATACCACCAATCAGATAGGGTAACAACTTGAGTTCGCGCGTGCGAGGCGGGGGTAGCACATCAATCCAGTGTCCATCGTTTTCCCGAAATTCCTGAACACCAAGATTACACCACCACGAACGTTCCCCAGTGCGTTGCTGTTCTCTGTCAAAGTTGATACCCATCCACACCGGTTTAGTTGTGTCAGGATAATCCAGCATCTGCCATGGGATTTCCATCTCTACAACCCATCCATCTTCCACAATCTGGGCAGCAGTTTTCCATAGTCCGATCCACTCACTTTTCTCAGCGCGTCCGGTGGCGAGATGTGCGAATTTCGTGCCGAGCGGATTTACAATAAAGAAGTTTCTGTCGGAAAATTGGTGTGTATGAAACGGGTCAAGACTGAAGGAGACCCAATCTTCTCCGCGAATTCGCGTCTGGTCTTTGGTTTGACGTGCCACAATTTTATCAGGCATATCGTCGTAGAGGTGAAGCCCGACGTAGATGGCTGTGTCCGTATAAACGAGGTGACCGATGGATTGGTCTTTCGCTGGTTTTTCGGTGCGTTCGTCGGTGAAGCCAATAGCTTGCGGTGCATCTTGCCAGCAGGCATCATCAAGAACACCATCAATAATAGGCGGTTGATCTATTTTGAGTGCCGGAAGTTCTTTCTGAACGGTCTGTATATTTTCTGCAGCCCAGGTTTGTAAGTTGGCGAATAGGCTAAACGACGATATGGTGAATATTATTATCGCATAAATTTTCCGTTTTGTGTGTTTACTTGTAGTGCTTTGGCGCGCTATGTCAGTCTTTGCCGTTGTATACTTCGCTTTTTTCATCAATAAATTTCCTCCAAATCCGGAAATCTTACCCGATTCTTTAGTGCTTTATATACTTTATAGGACTTACGCATTCCAGGATTTCAACTTACACTCCAAACCAATACCGACATTTGATGAGAAAGATGTTTTTTCCTTCATCGGTGAAACTGCTTCGCAATCGGTGAAATGGACGAAACTCAAGATCGTCTGCGCTTACCTCTTCTAACTCGATCGCACGGGATTGGGACCACACCAAAAACAGGGTACTGCCCGGACGGAATTCCCAGCGGAGGACGGTATTGCCTCTCAGTGAACGCATGTGGAAATCAGGGTTTCGCTTCAGGGGATAGGGTTTGAACTGATAGGACCTCGGCTCAACTAACTCTTTGAAGTTGGCATAGTCGCCGATGGTAATGAAGGGTTGTACGTAGAATTGGAGGCTCAGTGTTGGTGTGAAACTAATGTTTGCGCGGGTGGTGAAGTCCAGTGTTTGACTCGTTAGCTCGCCATAGACGTAGTGTTTTTTGAGTTGTCCATTGATATTTTCTTCAACTAACTCGACCCACTGGGCATCGTCAACCCGATAGCGATACATCGGTCCGATGCTGAATTCAATGTTTGACACCGGACGAATGTTCAGGCGGAGACTAACTTCCTTTTCAGAAGTTCTGTTATCATCGTCCCATGCAAAGATCGGATTTAGTTCAATCTGAACCATTTTACGACCGTCAGTTCTAAGTTGAGTAAAAATCCACCAACCGGCAGGATTTTTAATTAACGTCCCGCCGCGCCGGACATCTTCGTCGTTAAATGACTCCAAATTCCGCCCAATCCACAGGTCATAGTCCCAATAGTTTTTGAGTTTACCATCCGTCCATATCTCGGAGTAGCGACCAATGCTAACGCCATCATAATTCCATTCCCGCCAACCGTAGAGACCGAAGGTAACTTCTCGGAAAACGCTAAAGGGTTGCTCTTTCTTGAGGATGAAGTCATAGAACCATCGCATCATATCGCCGCGTTGTGCATAACCTATGTCATTTATTTCAAAGTCTGGGGAAAGAATACTAAAACTGGTATCAAGCCGCCACCACCCACCCTGTTTTTCAAATTCAATATTTGCAAGATAACCGGACTTGCGTGCTTCCAATTCTCCCGCTTGGCTCGCCGCGAGCCTCCCACTTATTTGGTACCGCTCTTTCGCCAGTTTCAAGTCCCAGTCAAGCCCACCGACATACGCGGCGTTGGAAGTCTGTCGATTGACCGCTGTCGTTATCAGTCCGACGCGAGAATTCCCTTCCAAGATATCTTGTGTCACTCGACCCACAAAGTAATTTGTTAGTGGCTCAACCAAATGCTTGTCTTTCCCTTTAACCTGCGCATATTCCGGTGCTGTGACAGCCTCCATGATACCGAAGGAGGTGTTGCTGTTGGTTCTTCCGACGAGCTTGGCAGCACCCAGAATTGTTGTCGCTTCTGGGCGACTGAGTTCAGTGCTCCCCGCCGGAATCTCAAAATGTCTGGGTTGTCGTCCGATCCGACGGGAATAAAAGAATTGATTTCTCCAATTTCCGAAGTTGAAGATTGAAGCTCCTTTAACAAAAAAGGGTCTACGCTCCTCAAAAAACTCCTCATAGGCAGAGAGATTTAAAGTAGCAGGGTCCGCCTCTACTTGTCCAAAATCAGGGTTGACTGTTGCATTGAGCGTGACACCAGAAGTAATGCCGTATTGGACATCGCCGCCAACATTGCCCCACAAATCAGCATCGCTGTTTAGAGTTGTCCTACCCATAGTGTATGGTATCAATTCCAAATGACGAGAAGGTTTAATATTTTCAATCCCCGTGAGGTCCCCGAAATGTGATAACCACCCCGGTTCACCCTTCTTAATTAAACGCCAGTGGGCACGCTCTTTTCTGCGACTAATCTCACGCTCTACTTGCAGTCCCCACGTGTATTTATCTTTCGGTGAAAAGCGGAACATGTAAAACGGGATTCTGCATTCTACCGCCCACCCGTTTTTGTGGATGTGGGTTTTCGCTTCCCAGACCCCATCCCACGCATTGTTCCATTCGTTCCAACCGCTGCCTCCGACAATGCCATCTATTACAGAACCGGAAGGATAGACAGTAAACGAAAAACCGCGCTGCCGATTATAGTGCGGATCAAGAATAATCTGGATTTTATCGGATTCAACGTAATCGTCGCGTCTGACGAGGCGGGAAACAATCTTATCGGGTTCACTGTCATAACATACGATTCCAAAATAGATCGCTTCGTCATCATAAGTAACTTGGAAGGTAGTGCGTTGGGAAGCGGGTTCCCCTTCATCGGGATCGCGTTGACGGAAACCCTCGTGGAGAGGCGCGGTTTTCCAGATAGCATCATCCAAAATGCCATCTATCTGGGGTGGTGCACCTTTAATGCGAACAGCAGTCGCAACTCTGTGAGCGGATTCTGTTTCAGCCTCTACTATGCTTGGGAATTGTAAAGCAAAAAACGCTGTCAACAACGCCAAAGTGCACCAAAATTCTGAGTCAGTTTTCAATTGTTTTCCCTCGACTTTTTGTAAGTCTGTTTATTTACTCATTGAAACCCGATTCAGATAAAAAAATTCAGAATTCTTGAGGATTAATCAGAAATATCCGCTCCGCATTGCGGACAGGTATCGCTCCACGTTGAACGCTTGCCTTCGCCACAAACATCGCAAACACCGAGCGGGTATTCATCCGGTTTCGCACGGCTGCCACCCTTCTTGTAGGTGATAATGCGCCATACCGTTTCGCCATCCTCTTCATAGCAGAGCCAAACACCTTCTTTTCTGCCATCGGCGGAGCTGCCGTCGTGTTTTCGGTAGGGACCGCCCCATTTACGATTGCCGTTCTCGTAATAGCACATATAGTCGCCTTCGTTCTTGCCGTCTCGGAAGGAGGCTTCGCTCGCCTTGTTCCCATTTTTGTGGTATTGGATCCAACGCCCATCTTTCCTCCCTTCAATATAGCGACCTTCGCTCCGCTTGTGTCCGTTCGCATAGTAGGTAACCCAATAGCCGTGTTTCTTGCCGTCAACTATTTCACCGGTATCTCGTGAACTTGCCATTTTTCTAATTTTCCTTGCGGTTAAACAACATGAGTTTGAACCTTGACGTTCCATTCTCAAGTCCGCTCTCCATTTCATTACGAGCTACGCACTTTGATTTACTTTTTTCCACCAAACCCCTGATGTCTCGCCCCAATTTCCTCCTATTGGCTTTATTGAAAGCGGAAATTTCCACATAAACGAAATGGATTGTTGTCTTTTCCCGCTCAACCTGCGGGAAACACCCAAGCAAAAACACCCACATTGACTGTCTGCTTGTTACAAATTTTCATTATTAAGGTATGCCTCAAAATTTTCTATCGTTTTCTTACCGATGCCTTTGATCCCTTTCAGTTTGCCTTCATCAATTGCTGTTCGGAGCGATAAGAGACTGTCAACGCCCACCTCCTGATATAGGAGTTTAATCGTTTTAGCACCGAGTCCTGGGATAGGCATAAGTTCAACAATTGTCTGCGGGACTTCACTTGCGTACTCCTGCAATTTCGAGCATGTTCCGATTTCGACGTATTCAGTGATGATTGTAGCGACTATATCTCCAACGCCTGCAATCTCCTCTTTCAACCGTCCTTGAGCGACCAGTTCAGCCACAGATTCCTCCATGCGAGAAATTGTATACGCTAAACGAGGGTAGCGTGTTGCATGGTCTTCCGGGTAGTCAGCGACAATCAAAATAGTATGAAGTTCCATCAGTTTCTGTGCGATTTCATCGTTGGTCAGTCCCACGGTATCACCTCGTTTTGCTGTTTCAATTAAAAAAGAATTTTTGGGCAGCCACAAGGACTGCCCCTACAAGATTAGAAAGGCGCGATTTGAAGATCGCTCTTACTGTTTGATATGCGCCCAAGTTGTTGTTAGTCTGTCAACGGGTGAAACGGCGAGGGCTTTCTCAAGTCCTACTTCCATGATGGTCCCCAAATCGTCTTCGCTAAGGGGTGCATTGAAGATAGCGACTTCGTCAAGGACTCCCTTGAAATCCCATCCTGCGCCACCCTTCCAGCGGGTTAGCCAGATGGAACCACCATCGTGTTGCTGACTGAAACTTGGTTTGCCCACCTTCAAATCTGCGACGACTTCGCCATCGACATAGAGGACAAGCGTTTTACCGTCGTGGGTTAAGGCGACAAAGCTCCACTCGTCCATTTCCCATGTTCCGCCGCGGATTTGGCTGTTATCTATCGCACCATTGAATAGGAAACTTCCGTAGAAGTCGGTTTGCCCAATAAGAATATTTGGATTGTGCCAATCCCTCTCTATCAATCGGACATGGGGACCGGAAGGGTTCCCAAGCGGTTTCACCCAGAGCAGATATGTAAATCCGTCAAGGAAATCATCTGTCGTCTCGCTCGCTGGAATAACCACATGACTGCTCCCGTCAAATTCGATACCCATGCCTTCTTTTCCTTCGACCCGTTTAGCATCAACGATTTCACCATCATTACCGTTCGGAGAGGAATCTTTAACCGTATCCCCTTTCCCCTGATCAAAGTGCCACATTCCCATAAGGGACTCTGGATCAATTTCCGATGTGCTTTCCTGAACCCATACCGACAAAATAAAGAGCACCGTTATAGGGATCAAAGCCCTGATAATCTTCATCGTTTTGAACCTCCGTTTTCAAACCATGCATTCAGTTCAGATTTGCCATCTTTTCCGTTGTCAAGATTATACCCTAAATCTATCTACAAAGCAATACTCTCTTTCAAGGTAGTCTGTAATAACCTCAATTTCAAAACGATGGGAAACGGACTGTGAAGTGATTGAATTGAGTCCGACGGTACATAAGTCTCATAGATGAGACAGCTGCGCAGCACGGAATGCCAACTTTGCCATAGCAGGCTGCCCAAAGCCGTTCACAAAGTGAAGCGACCAGAACGCAACGCTGGACGCACGTAGCAGGTTTCCCTTCGTAGCGGTGGGAGTTCTAGTAACCTTTAGACGAGAAACTGCCAGCGACCAACAGAATTCGCACACTGCCGGTTGTGGGTGCGGATACATAGTGACATTGTGTTTCAAAACACGGTGTTTTGTGTTATACTGGATAGTAGACCATAACGTGAGTTTGAAAATAAAAATTAAAGCGTCCTGTAGGTTGGGTTGAACGGAAACCTACTAAAAAATCACACATAGCATAGAGTTTTCAAGTTTGGGATGTTGGGTTTCGCTACACCTATCTATCGGAACGGTTCATTGAAGAACGAAGTGCTGTGTATAGCAAAAATCCGCTTGTGGCTTCACAGCTCAACCCAACCTACATCTATATTCGTATTTTATTCTCCAACCCACGTTTAATTATCAAACCCACGTTGTCTATAGCAATTAATTCAACAATCACAATGATTAGACTGATTGACGACTCGAACGGCTATTCAACTTTATGAGGTGCTTTATGAACACGCAACGTGAGGGCAACTATAGCCCCACAGGTATGAAAATCATTGAAATTTCCCCACCAATGCAGTATCCCACACCAATACAGCATTGCACTTGGATGCTGCAAGTCCAGTCCTTTAGAGTCCACAAAGAACGGAGCTTCACGGATGCACAGGGTGTCTTACAAGAGCGTCAGCCCCTTGAAATTTCGTGTCAAACGATTTACCCACAAGTCATCCAAACTCTCGCTACTCTTAAGTGCGGCGATAAGGTTGACATTATAGGCTGGCTCGTCCCCTATTGGCAAGGTTATATTGCTGATAACACGCCCGATGGAGATCGGTTTGTTATACCAGACATCGGGAGCGAACCTATCACAAGCCCGAAAGGTCAAATAATTCAGCCCACTGCTGAACCATGGAGGATTTCAAAGGGCGTGCCGAACTTCTACACCTACGACGAAAAGCAGGTCCTCGTAACCAAGTTGACTCCATATACCGACATCAACAGACCCAAGTTAGGACAGGATAATATTTATTGGACACAACTTTCGCGCTGGTACCGCCAAGAAAAAAACTGGGAATGTGAGGGGTGTTCAGAAAACTTTGAGAACGATAGAAAGTATTTGGATGTACATCACGTTAGAGGTAGGGCTTTCAATAGCCCAGAAGCCGGTGATTTGAAAGTTCTTTGCGTGCTATGCCACGCACTACAGACAGAACCTAACGACCATAGTTATATGAAAGATGAAGAAAGATATAAAGAATTTGTGCGTAAGTTCCATTAACTTGGGTTGCTAATAAAAGCGACAGTGTCCGCGGGTCTGACGTGGATCTTTTATATTTATTTTTTGATCCATTATCTGGTTTGGAAAATCGGTGCGGTTAGAATGCAGATCACATTTGGGCGAGCACTCCGCATATAAAATCTGAAGTGCCAACGTTTATTCAGACCAAAAATTAACAAAGTTAAGACAAGTTTTGTCTTTGAAATTCGACAGGTGTTAGATACCGTAACGCTGAGTGAGGACGTTTCGGATACTCCTTTCAATCAGATTGTTATTATATCACAATCTTGGTTTAGAGAGGGGTCTGAATTCCCGATGGCAGTACATCTTTTAACTATTCAGATCGGTATCAATACTATTGATAATATTATAGATACGACCCAATTCCTTGTTTTTGTCCAAATATGCTTGATAATTTCGCTCGGCATCGTCAATAAGTTGGCGATAGAATACAAGATGGGCATTTTCTGCTGCCATAGTTGTCTTCGCTTGCTCCAATCCTTCGGGATCATCCCAATCCTCATGAGATTCCCCAACGATGCAGACGACCTCAATAGGTTCATTCCTGTCAGCTCTCCTAAGCAATTTTCGCAGGGCATTCCTATATTTTTTAACCTGATTTAGTAAATCATAATGATTAATTTTTACACTAGTAGTCTGTCACAATTATCTTGATAGTTGATCTAAAATCTGGTATCCTTAGG
>JAPPBX010000069.1 GCA_026702755.1 Candidatus Poribacteria bacterium
TGAAGGATACCCAGTATCCTGACTTTTGGCAACTATTATTTATGAAACACCCTCACTTAAATGAGATATTCCTTCAAAAATTTCCCTGTGAAGGAGGCTTCGACTTTGGCAACCTCCTCAGGTGTACCGTGTGCTAAAACCTCTCCCCCCTTATGTCCACCCTCTGGACCGAGATCAATAACGTAATCAGCAGTTTTAATTACGTCAAGATGATGCTCAATCACAAGCACAGTATGTCCATTGTCGACAAGGCGGTTGAGGCTGTCCAAAAGTTTCTGCACATCCGCGAGGTGAAGTCCTGTCGTCGGTTCATCTAAAATATACAGGTTACGCTTCCCGCGTTTGAGTTTACCGAGTTCGCTTGCCAACTTTATCCGCTGTGCTTCACCACCGGAGAGGATCGTGGCGGGGTGCCCAATTTGGAGATACCCCATACCGAGCTGATGCAGCACACTCAACTTATGATGAATCAACCGTTGGTCGGCGAAGAAGTCAACGCCTTCCTCAATCGACATATTAAGAATCTCGGAGATATTCCTCCCGTTGTAGGTAACGTCAAGCGTATCCTCATTATAGCGCGCACCCTTACAAGTCGGACAGACAACTTCAACATCGGGCATAAAATGGAGCTGCGTGGTGATCGTACCTTCACCGTGGCACTCTTCACACCTTCCACCTTTGACGTTGAAACTGAACCGAGAAGCAGTATAACCCCTCGCAAGCGCGAGTGGAGTGCTGGCGAAAAGTTTGCGGATATTATCGTAAAACTTGATGTAGGTCGCCGGGTTTGAACGCGGTGAACGTCCTATGGGCGACTGATCAATGCTGATAACATCGTTTATGTGCTCGTGCCCTTCCAGTTCGTCGTGTGCACCGTAGAGTGTCCTGCTGTCGTGATAGAGAGCGTAAAGCCGCTTGTAGAGAATTTCATTGACGAGCGTACTCTTACCAGAACCAGATGCCCCCGTAACGCAGATAAATACGCCGAGCGGGATATCAACGTCAATGCTTCTCAGATTGTTTTCTTTGGCACCCGTAATGCTCAGGAACGTCCCATTCAAGTCGCGACGCTGTTTTGGGAGAGGAATCTCCCGCCTCCCACTCATGTAAAGTCCTGTCAAAGATTCGGGACACTCAAGAACCGTCTCAAGTTCACCTTGGACGACGACATGTCCACCGTGAATACCCGGCCCCGGTCCGAGTTCGATAACATGGTCGGCGGAGCGAATTGTGCTTTCATCGTGTTCAACAACAATAACGGTGTTGCCGATGTCTCGCAACTTTCGCAAGGTCTCTATCATCTTGACGTTGTCTTTCGGATGTAAGCCGATACTCGGTTCATCAAGCACATAAAGCATGCCCATCAACCCCGACCCAATCTGTGTGGACAGCCGAATACGCTGCGATTCGCCACCGGAGAGCGTCGCGGAACGACGATTGAGATTCAGATAATCCAGTCCGATACCGAGGAGTAGGTTAATCCGAGTGACGAGTTCTTTGATGACACGGCTGCCTGCCTCACGTTGCTTTTCTGACATATCCGTGATCGTTAGCAAGAAATCCCGTAACTCTTCAAAGTGCAGCTCGCCGACCTCGTGAATCGTTTGACCCTCAACAGTAACGAGAAGCCGCTGACGTTTCAGTTTGGCACCGTTGCAATCCGGACACGTGCGCTCTACCATTACCTTTCGGAGATATTCCTCCATTCCAGAATGCGCCTCCCCCTGCTTTCGATAGCGACGATAGTGCCTGTCAATGCGGGTGATGATCCCGTCAAAACGGATGTTCCGACCGAGATGGCGTCTCTCAATCGGTTGTGCACCTTCCGGCTGTTTAATAGGGAATTCTTCGCCGTGTGTCCCGTGATAGAGAATATCAATAACTTCTTCTGGAAGGTCAGCAAAAGGCGTGTTTAGATCGAACTTGTAATGTGCAGCGAGACTGTACATTGTTCTACCATCCCATCTATCTGGATCGTAGTTAAACGCTTGATGGACAAACGCGCCTTCAGCGATACTCCGCGTCTTATCAGGGACAAGTAGGTTCGGATGCACCTGCAAGTAGGTACCGAGACCAGAGCAGGTCACACACGCACCAGTTGGTTCATTAAAGGTAAAATGATGCGGTCCCAAATCAGCCATGAGCACACCGTGCTTGGGACAGCCAAAATCCTCTAATCGCTCTATTGCGTTAGCCTCGGCATCTTCTGGAAACTCCGCTTCAAAACGCATGAAGCCTTCACCTACAAGCATTGCATGTTCAAGAGAGGCAAGCACCTGCCTGTCAATTTCCTTCTTGACAAAGAATTTGTCAACGATAACCTGAAGGTCATATTCCTGCTCCGGATCAAGCTCAATTTCCTCACTGATGTCGTGTTCAATACCGTCAATCCTGACATGCCTACACCCCTTTGTACGGATGTCATCGAAAAGGTAGTCATAATCCTCGCCGTAAATTTTGAAGACAGGTGCGTGAATCTCGACCTCGGTGCCCTCCGGCAGTGAGAGCAGCCGTTCTAAAATCTGATGATGCGAACGGATAGGGATTTCACCCCCACAGTAAGGACAGTGCGCGATACCGATAGTTGCGAAAAGCATACGCAGGTAGTCCTGCAAATCGGTCATCGTGCCGACGGTGGAGCGCGGGTTCATGGTAATCGTTTTTTGTTCAATAGAAACAACAGGGGACAATCCATCAATGAAATCAACATCAGGTTTTTTAAGTTGCGTGATAAAGCGTTTCGCGTAGGTAGACATCGATTCTAAAAATCGGCGTTGTCCTTCAGCATAGACAGTGTCAAATGCCAACGACGATTTGCCAGAACCACTGATACCGGTAACAACAACGAGTTGGTCTCGCGGAATCTCAAGTTCAATGTTTTGTAGATTATTTTCTCGCGCGCCTTTAACAGCGACAGACTGTCTCATAAAAGCCTCCCACAATGAAGTTTAAAATTTGATGGAATAATGCGGATTGTTTGCTCTTTGAATTACAGAAACGGATTATTTACATCGTAATAATATGCGGGTTCCTCTACAGAAACCTTGCTATCCTTCGTCAGGCGGATAGGGGCAGAGAATTGTTCAATAACCTCCTTCTGCGCAAGCCATTCGCACGCCAAGCCAAAGTCAAGATTGCGCTTGCCGAAATGTGTATAGATGTCGGTTATCGTCCGCTCATCGCCTGACTCCTCCAAGAAGTCAAGTAACGGTTTGAACAGTATTTGCAGATTATCCTCTAAATATCCATCAACCTGTTCAAGAACATCGCGAAGCATTGCTTCATCTTTTTCCTTGTCTATCAGATCTGTAAAAACGACTTTAAAAAAGGATGGGTTGTGTTTAAGTGCTTGATAGATAACCTTCCGCTTCGGCGTTTCACCGTGCATGAGGACTTCAATACGTGCCAATTCCCTCACAAGATACGTCAGATAGAGAAATGTATAATCAACATCGCGCTTAACGTAGAACCATTTTTCGGCTTTTACGATTATGGCTGTCGCGATGGCTGCAGTATTGAAAAGTTGCGAATGTTTATCCCGTTCACCCACATGTAGATCGACGCTATCTCCCACGCGAAAATTAGCTTCACCATCTACAGAAAAAAGACTGTCTTTTGAGAACAGAACGCGACTTTCCGCGAGGATTGAATGGATTGCGCTGCCCTGCGGTGCCCTATCTAACAACTTTCTATAGTCGCCACGGGTATGAAGGGCAATCCGGATCGGTATACCCTTTTCAATTAACTGATATCCCTTCCGCTTGAATTTTGTGCCATCTCGGAGAATCAGTGTAATTTCAGGAGCCGTCTTCTCCCAGACGTTATTTTCAGCGAGATCGCTGTTAAGGATCGCAGCAAGAATGTATCGGTCATCCCTGAGCGTTTCCGTTAAACTCTCGACTGCACTATGAATCTGCGCGTGGATATCGTCTTTCAGTTGTGCCTGTTCGTGTTTGGGTTTGGTGCCATCGTAATAGTAAGCGGGTTCCTCCACAGAAATTTGGCTTTTCGCCGTGAGTTTCATCGGCAGTGCGACCTGTCTGATAACGCCTTTCCACGCCAACCATTGGCACACCAGATCCAGCGATTCTTCATCAAATTCGGAGTCACCACGCTTGCCATGTGCACTGCGTCCCAAGTCGGCGTTCAATTCAGTATTCGCGCGTGGTGCTTTCTGCTCAATAAGGTAATCAAGAATTGGTTGGAAGATAAACTGTCGCTCATCAAGATAGGCGTTAATTGCATCCAGCGTATCCTGAATGACTGCCTCACTCTTTTCACAGTTCATCAGATCTGTATAGACACGGTTAAAGAAATCGGGATTGTAACGGAGTGCAGGTTGAATAACCTCTCGCACTGGAACTTCATTGTTCAAAAGCACTTCAATCCTTGCTAATCCCTGCACCACCTCCAAGATCGAAAGAAAAGAGATCAGGCAATCTTTATTGACGTAAAACTGCTTCTCAGCATAGATGAGACTTGGTAGCGTACTGGCAACGACATCAAGGAGCTGGAACTGTTTATCGCGTTCGCCGATGTTGTTGCGATTCGCGTTCTTATCATACCACTCCTGAATGGAGGCATCGCGTGAAAAGAGGAGTGTACTATGCGAGAAATAGGAGTGCATGAAGGAACCCTGTTGCGCGCCTTCTATTGCCCGCTTAAAAGAATTACGCGGCGTTACATTGGCGTGGATGTTCACACCGTTTTCGACGAGCGAGAAGAAAGACTGCGTCGGACGAACCGCATCTCTACCGATGAGCTCCATATCCAAATCCGATTTTTCCCAGACCTGTGCATAAGAGAAACTGCCCGCGACAATAGCGGCAAGGATATACGGATCCTTCTGAACCTTTTCGACGAGCGCATCCACGGCTTCGCGATACTGCTGTTCAATAGCGTCTTGAGATTGCATAAATGATTTCCTTATAGGCATGCCTATATACTGGCTTGGCAATTAAGGGTGAAAGCGTCTACAGAAACTTTCGGTAGGTTCTCGTTCAACCTGTATCATCTGAAATATCAAGTGGGAGTTTTAACTGCTGGCGAACGGCTTGACGCACCTTAGCACAGATATGCATCGCATGCGACGCATTGTCTATCGTCGCTGAATCCCCGGGATAGCGAATCGCCACTGCATGTTTAGCAAGTGTCGAAAAGTCAGACTCCCAAGTGTGCCATATAGGAAAAGTTGGAACAATTAACTGTAGCAATTCTTTTAGATCGTGAGTCCTTGGAACGGGGATATCCGCTTCTTGCAGCCATGCCTTGAGATACTTTTCGATACACTGTTGGGCATGAAAGCAGATACTGTTATACATTGGCTTCTGTTCTCGCTGAATCAACAGAACTATAGCATAATCTTCTTCAGCCTTTTCTATCCATTCCAGAGTCAACGAATTCATAGTGCCTCTCTCTTTTTTCGGTGGTGCCATGAAAAAATTAGCGGACTCATAAAGGATCTCACCTTTTTCAGTAATCTCACGGAGAAACCAGTCGTTATGTGAGAGGCGATACGCAATATCTTCGGGTGAACGTACTAATAAATCTACGTTGAAGTGGGGACGAATACGCTGCGAGATTTCTATCGCTTGTTTGCTGGTTTCCGATTTCGTTACAGGCATTACTACCAACAAATCGACATCCGAGCTTTCAGTCGGGGTGCCATACGCGTAGGAACCAAACAGGATCACTTGCAGGGGTGCGAATTCGCGCACGATATCATCACATGTCGCTTGAATAGCTTGTCGGGTAACCATGCTTGCTCCGATAGACAGTGATTTCAACGTTCAAATGTTTAGAACTTGTTAGGTAGCAACACATATTAATTATACTATAAATCTGTTAAGAATGCAAGTAAATTTCATCAAATAATTCTGTAGAATTTTCACCCATTGCCATGGTAAGATCTACCAATTTTTTCTTGCTGTAAATCAGAAAAAACTTGACATAAGCAAGGATATAGGATAACATCTGTCATTACAGAAAATACGTTGACATTCCAAAGAGGGTTTCGATCCTCGCTCCGCCAGCAAGGTTTCTAACCCCACCTATATCTTTTTATTGAGGAGAGAGAAAGATGTTAGCTGTTAAAGAACTTGGCCACGTTGGACTCTACTGCACGGATGTACAAAAATCCCAAGATTTCTATACACGCATTCTTGGTCTCACTGTCACCGATGCACATCCGGAAGGGCACATTATCTTTCTGAGTGCGCAGCCGGAATCAGAACACCACGAATTGGCGTTGTGCCCCGGCAGGGATGCTCCACCGGGTGCAAAGGTTGTGCAACAAGTCTCGTTTATCGTCAACGATCTTGCGGATTTAAAGCAATTCCACGCGCGCGTCAAGGAAGAAGGGGTACGGATTCGGAGTGTGGTGAACCACGGTATCTCTCTCGCGATCTACTTCTACGATCCAGATGAGAATGTCGTTGAGGTCTACGCCAAAACCCCGTACAAGATCCCGCAACCATTCTCAGAGGACGTAGACCTGGATCTGGACGACGAGGCGTTAATGAAAATCGCCGAGACCGGCACACCCACAACAGGCTGAAAACACTTACCTATCCCAAAGGCACTCCGTCTTCCTTGCAACAATTTTCTACGCGTGTTAATATATACATCAAGTACTACCGCAAAAATGGAGGAATCTGCAATGAGATCGACAAAGTATTGGTGGTTTGTAATCTTGGCGATGCTAATAAGCATGCCCCTCGTCTTCGCAGTCCACGATGAAGATAAGGGACCCGAAAAATTTGGGCGCTACGAATTTAAAGAGCAGGACATCAAAGCGGCAACGGATGAATGTGATGCTGGAGGCAAACCGGGTCCCGAATTTGTGCCAACAGTTCGGGATAAAGAACCCAACTTGGCACTCCTCAAAGATGCGAAACCGGAAGCTTCCTCGCAGCTGGAGGGCTGGTGTCCCCGCAGACACTGTATTGAATATCTCAACGACGGTTTTTACAACAACTGCCGAAGCTGGATTATTGGTACAATACCCGGCTGGGCGCAAATCGACATGGGCGAAGTCGCCAATGTGAACCGTATCTATTTCGCGAGCGATCATTCACAAGGTTTTCTCGACCGGACAACCGCTGATTTCGATATTCTCGTCGCCACGACTAAAGCGGATGCAAACTCCGATGCGAACACATGGACAAAGGTCTATACGCACAAGGGCGACCCAGTTAGTAAAACCACCGAATTTACCTTTAAGGATGTAGAAGCACGGTGGTTACGACTCCATATTCGCACGAATGGTGGCGCGCGTGTCGATGAAATCGAAATTTACGGTGGTAGAGATCCAATGGATGTCGAACCGCAAGAGAAATTTACTACGACATGGGCAAGGCTAAAAACAGAGTAATATTGCTGTTTGTAGGCGAAGTTTAAAACCTCGCCTACAATAAACAAGATAGACCTTATAAATAACGAAGAAAAAATGCAATATGCCGGTATGAAAGCTCCTACATGGCAGCTAACACTCATTGTTATACTGACGCTGTGTGCCAGCATCGGTTATGCAGATATTCTATTTCAGGATGACTTTGAGAGGAAAAACGCACGTCTTCGGCGAGTCATTGATGAAAGCAAATGGATGGTCATACCGAGTTGGGAACTCAGTGACAACGAGGATAACCACGAGGTTTTAGGCAGAAAGGTACTTGATATCTGGGGGCATGGTGCTGGATTAAGTGTCGCTGAGTTTCCAGAAGAATTTGATTTCTACGCCGATTTCAAGACGATGGAAGGAACTGTTTCCGGGAGTGTAGCACGTTTTGTCTTTCACGCACAAGAAGGCGAATTGAACCCAATCCGCCTTATTCAGGCAAACGGCATTTATAACTATTACTCGGCATCAATCGCGACGGAAGGTGCCAAATATTCACCCCAACATATCCGTTGGGGGCGCCATTTCGCGCGTGAAAGAGTTTGGCGAGTTTGGAATGTTCCATTTGCAGACAAACAGAATCGGAAACGAGACGTTTGGTACCGAGTGAAGTTCGAGGTCCGGGCGAATCATCAATTTCATGCATACTTAGGTGAAGTCGGCGCGGCCCCTAATGAACTCATTTTCGTGGGGACATGGACCGATCATCAAAAGCAGTTCGCGCGCGGAAAGATCGGCTTCTCAATGGGAGGGAATATTAGATGGGGCTGGGGCGAACGCGCCCAATTTGATAATATACTGGTGACAACACCGGGATTTCTCTCTGTTGCCCCGAAAGGGAAATTACCTCTAACATGGGGTGAACTAAAGCAGGAATGATAAACTCGCCGTAACGTGGGGAGACCTCAAAATACAATGAACTCTCAAAAACCATTGACAATTGGCATCATCGGTTCTGGCAATATGGGCAGACATCATCTCAGAGTGATAACCGAGTACGGCGCGAGCGTCGTTGCCGTCCATGACGTGCAATCTGAGGCAGCACGCGAACTCGCAACGCATGCGGATGGAGCACTTGCCACTACTGATTTAGATGCTTTTTTCGATGTAGATATGGACGGGGTAGTTATCACAACACCACCGCCTGTCCGCCTTGTACCTATCCAGATGGCATGCGATCGTGGCATATCTGTGATGGTCGAGAAACCTCCTGCCCTAAATATGGTTGAAGGTAGAAAATGCCTTGCATCTATTGAGAAAGCAGGCATCATCGCTGCTGTGGGATTTCAACTCCGTTATCATCCGCTCTATGAACAGTTGAAGGCGTTAATCGCTTCGGAGACGGTGCATCTCGTCCGAACGGTCTGCACCGTCAATTATTACCTCAGTTTCAGGATGTCGCCATGGTTCCTGCAGTATGAGATAAGCGGTGGTCCCTTGCCGGAACAAGCGGTGCATGTCTTGGATTGTGCTCGGTTTGTCATCGGGAATCCGAAACCGGTGCAGGCACATGCCTTAGCGATTAAAAATATGGCACTGGAACGGACCGAATTCGATGCTGAAAATGCCATCCAAATGACCTATCAACTGGATAACGGGGTTTTCGGAACACACATGAATCACTGTGGGACCGAAAATTTTAGTTTTGAAGTTGAAGTCGTCGGACCACATTTGCGACTACACGCAAACATGACAGAAAATGTCATTCGTGGATACCTTAACGGCGAAACTATCAATGAACCGGCAGTCTCCGAAAACAGTTTAGGTTTAGACAAAACCGGGGCATGGCTGCGCGCCATTGAAACAGGCGATAGGACACTCATCCGCTCACCTTTTGCTGATGGCGTACAGACGCTTGCCTTAATTGATGCCGCGGTCCAGAGCCGCGACACCGGTAGATTTATCCAAGTGAAGGACCTGTAAGGTAAAGTAGAAAAACGCGAAACTTGGAACGAAGTGGAAAGCGGATATACAGGAAAGCACTTGAAGTCTCCAATCCACTTCACCGAACCGCAAGGAAAAGTAAAAAAATGGTAGATTGGATCTATTTTCGGAATAGCTGAAACTCGTGCAAAAAAGTGCAAGAGTTTCTTGACACACACAACTTAGAAGTAGAAAACCGGACGGATGCGCGAAAAGAAGCAATGGATGCAGCAGCCGTATGGGATTTAATGAGCGGCGCGAAGCAGATCATCGTTGCAAAAGGAAGACGAATAGAAAACTTCGTGCCAACTGAAGACACACGCGAGTCAATTCTAAAAGTCGTGATCGGACGAAGTGGCAGCCTGCGTGCACCCACAGTGCAAAGTGGAGACGTTTTCCTCGTCGGCTTCAACGAAACGCTCTATGGTCCAGAAGCACCGTTCACTTAAATCACCCAAGGACGAAAACCGATGTCTATTGAAAAGATTCTGATCACGGGTGCCAGCGGATATCTGGCGCAATTTATCATCGACCAGCTGCACGGTGAATACCAACTCACGCTCACCGATCTCGTTGAACCCGATCGTGCGTTTGCTGATACGACTTTTATCAAGGCAGACGTGACAAACGCCTCCGAAATCGAAGCAGTGTGTGCAGGGCAGGATGCCGTTGTGCATCTCGTTGCCTTAGTCCGGGGACGCTCCGATAAGCCAGCTTCGCTATTCGCAGATGTTATGGTGAAAGGTACATGGAACGTAGCAGAAGCGTGCGTGAAACAAGGCGTTCAGAAACTGGTGAATATCTCCAGTATTTCAGCGTGCCCTCCTGCTCCGAGTGCAAAATTGCCGTACGAGGTGAGCGATGATTTCCAATTCGGCGCGGGAGATCTCTACTATGCACTGGCGAAATACCTCGGTGAGCAGATCGGGGCGGCGTATCATCAAGCACACGGGTTGGACGTGATTCATGTTCGCCCGGGAGTCATTGCCGGAGACGGACAGAATCCGGGTCCGTCAGCCCCTGACGTTGTAACGGATCCTTGGTTCGTTTACGTAGATCCGAGGGACGTTGCGCAGTGTGTTGCCCGTGCGATTGAGACAGAGACGGTAAGATACGGGTCGTACAACGCTGTCGCCGGACGTGCAGATTCCCGTTTTTCGTGGAAAGAGGCAGCAGCTGATTTAGGATATTCACCTGAGCATAACTGGCCAGAGATTCCCGACAGCGATGCGTAAGCACCTTATGACATCCGAAAAAAATGAAATCCAGCCAAAAACTGCGGAATTGCGTGCTGAAATCGCCGACCTTGACGCTGAACTTACTGAGGATTTTAAAGCACAATTCTCGGTAGCTCCATTCCTATCCCGCAAAATCGTCAGTTTTCAGGGAAATAAAGACAAACCCGCCTACAGTTGGTACAAATATAAGGAAGCCTTTTCAGCAAGCCTTGTTGAATATTTCCTCGGTAGTTACGACGGACAAATATCGGGAAAAGTCCTTGATCCATTTGCTGGAATAGGAACAACCCTGTTCGCGGCGAGTTCCCAAGGAATCGCCGCTGACGGTATAGAACTATTACCCATTGGTCAGGAGATTATCCGTGCCCGTCTCCTTTCAGAAAGAGAACTAACATCAAATGACTTCGCGACACTTGAACGCTGGATAACCTCTCTCCCGTGGAAAGAAGGCGCAGCAAGGGTGCCCTTCAGTACACTCCGGATCACAGAAAACGCCTATCCACCAGAAACAGTAGTGGCAATTGAACGGTACAGAGGTGCTCTTCAACAAGAAAACGAGGAAATTCAGGCAATCTTAAGGCTTGCTCTTTTGTGCATCTTAGAAAACATCAGCTACACTCGAAAAGATGGACAATATCTGCGCTGGGATGCGCGCTCAGGCAAGCAACGCCCTGGAACAAAGGCATTCAACAAAGGCGAAATTCTCGGCTTTGACGCTGCTATAACCGCTAAACTCAAAGAAATCTTATCGGATGTCCGCAATGCTGAAGTACCCGCAACACTTTTCCCTGTTAAGCACATCACGAAGGATATTCGGTTATTTGAAGGTTCATGTCTTGAAGTGTTACCGACCCTTGAAACAGCTGCCTATGGGGCAGTTATGACTTCACCCCCTTATTGCAACCGTTACGATTACACTCGGACTTATGCCCTTGAGCTCGCCATGTTAGGACTGACACAAGCAGATGTTTTGCGTTTACGACAGGAAATGCTCAGTTGTACAGTGGAAAATAGAGAAAAGGATTTGTTGAAAATCTGTCCGCAATGGAAACCCTTTATAGAAGCAGCGAACCAGCAGAAATTGCTACAAACCATATACACCTACCTTGAGCATGAAAAGATGTCTGGTCCCCTAAACAATAACGGTATCCCGAGAATGGTTCGCGGATATTTTTCCGAGATGGCGTGTGTCATCGGTGAATGTGCTCGCGTCTTAAAACCGAATGCTCGGCTTTTCATGGTAAACGACAATGTGCGTTATGCAGGCGTGAGCATTTCGGTAGACATGATCTTATCCGACATCGCGCGATCTCTCGGTTTTGAGGTAGAAAAAATTCTTGTAATGCCGGGGAAAAAGGGAAATAGCAGTCAACAAATGGGAGTGTATGGACGCGTGCCACTTCGGAAATGTGTGTATGTCTGGAGAAAGAGATAATGCCGTACCTTCGACATCTGTCCACAAGTGCCGACCTTTCATACTATTATAACGCAAGTTGCCACCTATTATAGGCATAGCACTCCGCTGGAGTGCTATCGCGTAAATACACCATTTTCTATAGACATATTGAAGAAATACCCAAGCAAAACCCTCCTACGGGGTGGGGAAAGAGACAAAAAAATCTGTCTGAAGTGTGCAAAATCTGTTAGTAGCAACTTGGGTTACTATTATAGAAAATTCAATATCATTTTTCAAAAATATAGAAAACAACGCAAAGAATTAGATTATCATAGAAAATTTTGTGTAGTTACTTGCCCCTAACATTTTTTCGGTTTTACCATACATCAAGAATCAACAGACCGGATGTACCGACTTTGTCATCGCCCCGATGACGGAGCCACGTCACATTCGTTTCTCTTGCCCAAGCACTCCCCGTACAGAGAAACACCAACCTTCAAACAGATATCAGAACAGTTTGAGATTTTACATCTTACGGAAAATTTTTATGCGGTTCTTGGTAGGTTTGTGCTATTGATTGATGCATTTTTGGCGTTGCGTCATTCAAAACATACATATTCATCAATCAATTTTAGCCATTTTTGTTGCACATATTTTGTATAGGTGTTAAAATATATATGACGTTAAAAAAATTCACGGTCTCGCGTGGGTTACGTCAGGGCAGCTTCCTAATTCATTAGGTGCGCCGCAGGTACTACCAATACCCGCGACGCTTCAGCACTGCCATAGTACTGGTATGACAGCGCTGGTTTCTATTGTATCACAGCGTACGTTTTGCGGGTGAGATTAATGGAAACCAGCACCCTATAGGGAAGGTTGCCGAATACCTTTCTATTCCCTCGCGATGCGCTTATCAGCGCACCCACCCCTATAGTCCTGTCATTTTTCTTAGACCGAGAGAAAAGGGGTTCCTTTACTCTCATGTTGCAGTCTGCGAGAGGACTATGAACACTCCATTTGCAAACACGCTCTATTACGGCGATTGCCTTGATATTATGGCAGGCTTCCCCGACAGCTATATCGACCTGATCTGCCTCGATCCGCCGTTTAACTCGAACGAGAAATACAACAAGGTTTTTAAGAACTCCGGACTCCTCATTGATCCACAAATCAAAGCGTTTGATGATGTCTGGCTTTGGGATGACACGTCTGCAGAACGCGTCGCGCGTGTCAAGAACGCTGTTGCTAACCCCGCATCAAAAGTGATTGCTGGATTTGAAGGGTTCATTCCGCGGAGTAAGATGCTTTCTTATACCTCCTACATGGCAGAACGCCTCTTTATGATGCACCGTATCTTGAAGGATACGGGGAGCATTTACCTGCACTGTGACCCCTACGCCAGCCACTACCTGAAACTCGTGATGGATGCGATTTTCGGTGAGAACAACTTTCGGAATGAGATTGTTTGGTCATACCGTTCTGGTGGCGTAAGTAAAAATTGGTTTGGAAGAAAACATGATATTATTCTTTTTTATAGTAAAGATTCGCGGAATGTGCATACCTTTCACGTTCAGAAGGAACGTTCATACTCAGCAAATAATTTACCGCCAGGGTTTAAGGGTATAGAAAAATATAAAGATGAATATGGACGCTGGTATACAATGGCATCCATGCGTGATGTTTGGGAGATAGACATGGTAGGAAGAACATCCAACGAACGCCTCGGTTATCCAACCCAAAAACCTCTTGCACTCTACGAACGCATCATCAAAGCGTCCTCTAACCCCGGCGATCTTGTGTTAGACCCGTTCGCGGGCTGTGGCACGACGATAGAGGCTGCGAAGAAAAACGGGAGGAATGTTATTGGTATAGACATCCTGCCCTTCGCACTCCGTTTGATAAACCGCTATCGCCTTGCAACAAACGGTATAACACCGCTTCCAATCGAAGGAGTACCTGTTGATATGGATACTGCTCATCAACTTGCCAAAACCGATCCGTTCAAGTTCCAGGACTGGACAATCTCACTCATAGACGGCTTGGCATCCAACCCACAGAAAGTTGGCGATGATGGTATTGATGGGTTTGGGATGTTCCTAAACAAGCCTGATAACATGGATCGCAAAGCGATTATCATTCAGGTCACAGGTGCCTCCGGCTCACAGAAGGCGAAGTTTGATAGACTTCACGCGAATATCCGAAACGAGAACGCCGCGATGGGCATCCTAATCACACTTGATACGCAAACTGCACAGCGCAATTGGAAACATACCTTAGACCCTATAAGGATGGGCGAAACCACTTATGCTCCTATACAGTGTTTCTCTATTGAGGAATACTACCGAAACAACGAGCGATGGGATCGGATATTGACCCTCCCTTCGCTGGCAAATCCGTGGACAGGGAAGCAGATACAGCAGAAGATTTTATTTGAGGCGTAATGGAGGGAATGTAGATGCGGATTGGAAGTGAATCTGATAGAGACATCATCAGACCGAAACATCAAATGGCAGTGCCGGGGCTCGGGGTTTTTATCGCCCCAAACGCTGCCGCTCGCCTATTTCAACTTCATGACTATACCCGTTGTCCGAACTTCCGAAAAAAACATGCTCCGATGGAGAGAATTCTCTATCCAATCCTACGTCCAAATGTCTATTATTCCCCGCGGATGTTTCACCTACACCAAGCGAGAAGATTTAAGAACGAGAAGCGGAAGGAAGGCAC
This sequence comes from Candidatus Poribacteria bacterium, assembly GCA_026702755.1. Taxonomy (NCBI): domain Bacteria; phylum Candidatus Poribacteria; species Candidatus Poribacteria bacterium. The sequence goes on from JAPPBX010000069.1 coordinate 14,678, forward strand.
AGTTATAGAATATGAACTGAGGTCCGTCACTTTCCATATCTCCTCTGGTATAGGCGATAAATGGTGGAGACAAGAGGCGAAAGACGCATATCAAATCGTTTCAGACGCACTACCTGAATGGATAGGACTTGCCATTCACAGAGGACTCACACCTGAAAAAACACCGGGGAACCATTGGAGTATCTCTGATACCCAGATGGGTGCGAGTCTTATGGGAAATGTACTGCTACCCGTTTATGATAAAGATACACTTATCAAAATAGCGATTGCATCTGTACGAAAATGGACACATGAGGAATATCAGCAGAAAATCAAAGATTTCAGTGCCAGACTTAAAAATCTCAAATATATAGGTGAGAAACAACTCTCAAGTGATGAAAAAAATGGTAGAATTGTCTTCTCCTTAAATTGAGATGGACCCGTTCACGAAAGAGTGTTAACCGAAGCGTAAAGATGCAGGAAACCTTTGAAAGATATTGAACGCCATAACGCCTTCAAAGAGTCTCGCTTGGCAGGTTAGGTAGGGACAATGAAAGAAGCCATAGTTGAACAAGCAGTCAAAACCTATTTCGCTGATCAATTCCCGCAATTTTCAACAGCGCAGCAGTGTGAAGTCCAGTTCGGCACGCGACACGGCATCGCGGATGTTGTTCTGCATCAGCCCATCAGAGATGAAAGAGGATACTTTGTAGCGATTGCGGAGTGCAAGAGATTACCCCTCCCCATCCTACGGGCACAAGCGAGAGCACAATTGAAAAGTTATATGAGTGCTACGAACACACAGTATGGTGTTCTCGCTGTCGGCACGGATCCCCGGAATTGGGAGTTCTGCGAGAATAAGTATAACAATTGGTTCGCTGAGATCAATCGGGAAGATTTTGAACGGGGCATTAAGAACTGGGAACCTGTATCGGCAGCGGCTTTAGCCATAGACGGACGAGCAAAGCATAGAACTTCACACTGGTGGAAACGACTTGCACTGTTTTTAGGCGTTCTGTTTATTGTGAGTATCGCATCACTTTTGTTGCTGTGGCCCGATCCGCCAGAGCCAATCGTTTATATTACGAAGACAGGAAGGAAATACCATACCTATAATTGCAATTTTTTGGAGCACTACGCTGATAGAAAGTTTGCGATTTATTTGGATGAAGCCGAAAAGAATTATGACCCTTGTGGAATTTGTTCCCCGCATAGAACTGAAAAGTTAAGGTAATTCCCTAAGCAACCCCAAGGATCTCCACAGACCTCGATTTGTGTAAGTCTTGTTAAGATTAAAGATAACCTGCTTTGCACAGTAAGTTCGCGAGATTTCTTTCTTTACCACAACGCCCTATCAAAACCAAGACAGGTTTACCTTGAAAATTTACGGTAAATTGTCGTCTACTTCTCGGATTCGTCCGGTTAATACCCCGTCCATCGAACAAAACAGGCACATAGGCGGTTTTCCCACTTCCCTTCGGGTTTGGTACAAGGGTAGTGACAAATTTCAAAGTGTTTTCTAACTTTTCACGGACATCCGATTCCTTGGCTTTGCCACTTTTACGTTCAATTGAAGCGGCAACAAAGATGTTTTTATTACCGTAAAACAGTAGACAGTCGGCCCTTTTCCGGTTGTCTCCGCGTGCATCAAACTCTTCCTCTACATCTACCACAACCCGCTCCATGGGTATACCATCAAGGTGGACCGTACATCTTTCTCCACTGCATGAGTTAGTGAGGCTGTTTGGAAATACTTGCTCTCGAATGTAAGTAAGTCTTTTATTCAGATTCAACCGCATCCCTTCCTTTCGTTTCTTCAATTCTATTGTGGAGCCCTGCCGCACGGTTATAGAGATCCTCCGCTATATCCAAATGATCTTCCGGTTCTATACCTTCAATAAGGTCAAACGGGAGTTCTGTGACCGGCTTGTTTTTATGAAACCACCACGCACCGACCTCTTCCGCTTTCAGGTAGTCCTCTGATTCATTTGTGGACTCTCCGTGTTTTCGCAATTCGCCCTCGCGAATCAGGTTCCCAATTTGTTGGAGGAGCCAGTTGCTATGTGTCGTAATCATGACGCGAACACCCGCTCGGATCAAACGCGTAAGCGTCTGGGCGATTTTGGTTTGTGCTCCCGGATGTAGGTGAGATTCAGGTTCCTCAATGATAAGCAAGTCTCCCCGTCCAACGTGACTTTGCAGAAGGTAGACTAAAGGGGCCAGTTCGGATACCATTGCCGCGGAGTGGCTCATCCGCAGTGCCCCTTCTGCTTGATCTGGACGGTACAGAAATTCCGAATACGCTTCTGGCGTGGAGCGTTTAACCTCTATTTTCCCCTCCAGTAGTTCCGCCTCCAATTTTTCAGCGACGCGACGTATACTGCTTGGCGATGTGCTGATTTCCGTGTAACTGATGACCCACTCCAGAAAATCCGCTATCATTCCCGAAAATGTAGATACTTCAAGCCGATCTAAACCGATGCGCGTCGTCCGCTTGATGAGGGAAAGTTTGATCACACCGAGGCTTTGCATGATGCCGCTCCGAGCAGCAGGCAAGTAATATGAATCCGATTTTCGCCACCGCCGGGTGCTTAAAGTCTGAAATAGACGTTCAACATCGGATATTTCATTGAACTCAGTCTTACGCTTTGCGTCGAGGAGAATCATGTCTGGGTTGATATGTCCAGTTATCGCGGGATTGCTGGATCCAGTATCCCGCGCCTCAAAATTCCAACACATTTGATCTCGGTCGCGGACCGACAGTGAAATGTTCATTTCGTTGCTTCCGTTCCCAGTGAATCGAATTAACTTAGAAACAGATTCAAAGTCGAAACAGCGCTTGAGTTCGTCTGGAAAGTTTTCCTGATCTGCGAGTGTATACTCTAACATGTCGCACATCTTCTGAGGTAAATCGGAAAATTTGAACGGACATCCAGGCGTGTTTAACTTTTCGAGTATCTCTAACATTTCTTGCTCTAATGCCTCCCTCTGCCTTTGTGGGTAACGGTCTCGCGAACGGTAATCAAGACTGAAATAAGAAGCAGTAGAGCTTGCCCAAGGCAATTGTGGGACCCCCTCAAAATGTTTGTGTAATGCGTAAATAAGCGCGGCAAGATACGTCTTGCCGGTGTTGCTCTCACCGACGAATATAGTCAGTGGACGCAGATCTATTTCCGCCTTTTCTATTGGACCAAAGTTTTGGACGTTAATGTAGACATCCACTGTTTTTTCTCCCATTGGTAATGACTTTGAATCAAATCAATTATATGCTCATTTGCGATCAATTGCAAGGAAAAGCCAAAGTTCATTTTCTCCGTTTATTTTGTTTCCTGACCGTCTACAATCCCCTGTCCCTCTTTAACGCGAAGCATTTGATCTGACTTCAGGTTAGCAAACTGCTCTATAAGCCCGCTTTGCCAGTGAATTTCAAGAGTATCAACCTCTGCATTTTCCCCGAGTCCAAAGTGAACGCGGAGATCGCTTTGTGAGAGGTAACTCGCCCCACTCCGTACTTCTTTGGAAAGAGACAAATCACCGGCTTTCACAACTATCTTCGTACCAATACCGGATGCGTTGCTTCGAGTCCCAATAGGTTGGACTGTCAACCAGTGATTGCTATTACCCCCTTCATTTCGGAGAAGCGTTGCGGGTTGATTGGAGTTGTTGAGAAAAATATCAATATCCCCGTCATTGTCGTAATCTCCAAACGCTGCACCTCGACTAACTTTCTTCGGGAGTCGTGTCAGTCCTACCGCAGTAGACGCATCGGTAAAGTAATACGTGCCATCTTGCCTACGCACATTTCGGAAAATCAAGTCCGCCTGTGGATAGGTGCTCTCCGAAAAAAGCGAGATGTTCTCTTGAAGATGCCCATTCGCAACAAAGAGGTCAAGGAGACCATCGTTATTGTAATCAAAGAATTCGACTGCCCACTTAAAATATGGAAGTGTTACTGCTCCAATTCCTGAAACGAAAGAAACATCGGTAAAAAATGCAGCAGTGTCGTTTTGATAGAGAATCACAGGCAATGAAGAAGCATTACTAACAACAAGATCAAGAAAACCATCGTTATTGTAATCACCGAATGCGTTTCCCATCCCGCTTCCCGGAAAACCGTTCTCATCATAGCCTGTCCCGTTGAAATCGGCAGTCTCGGTAAAGGTGCCATCCCCGTTGTTATAGTAGAAGAGGTCTGCCTCCATATCGTTGGCAACGTGTAGGTCCGGTGTTCCATCGTTGTTATAGTCTCCGACTGCGACAGCAAGACCGAGGGCACGATGCGAAATCCCCACAGCCTCTGTAACATCCGTGAAAGTGCTATCTCCATTATTACGATAGAGGATGTCAGGTTCACTTACAAAGTGGCTGCCAGCAATCTGATCCGTCGGGCTGCAATATGTTCTGATACCCTTGGTCTCCCACCGCCGGTTCTCTGCAAGAGAAAATTTCATATAGTTGACTACGTATAGGTCAACATCCCCATCTAAATCGTAATCAAGGAAAGCACAACTCGTTCCCCAACGTTCATCACCGACCCCCGCCTTTTGTGTTACATCAGTAAAAGTGCCATCGCCATTGTTAGAATAGAGTCGGTTAGTTCCATAGTTAGTTACGTAAATTTCGGGGTATCCATCATTGTTGACATCGGCAGATGCACACCCAACCCCATAACCTATATCACCAACCCCCGCACTATCCGTAATATCGCTAAAAGTGCCGTTGCCGTTGTTCCGATAGAGTCTGTTTCGGGGGAGATGGGTTTGGACGTTTTTTTCGCTAACTGGCGGCGGGATATGCGTAGCGTTGACTACATAAAGGTCGAGGTGTCCATCAATATCAAAGTCAAAAAATAGAGCACCAGAACCGAGCGTCTCAATGAGAAATTTTTCGCCGGTTCTGCCATCAACATGTTGAAAAGTGATGCCCGCATCGGCAGTAGCGTCAACGAATTGAACTTCAGCAAAAGCGAACGTAGGCAAGGTGAGGAAGAGAACAATCCAGAAAAAGCATCTCATTTTTCCTGAGCATACCTTTCCTGTTTTTCACGCGCCTGTCGTGCTTCACTCTTCAAACCGAGGGTAGTGCAAATCTCGGCGAGCGTATCCCAATAATTCGCCTCAGTCGGGGCAAGACGGACAGCAGATCGCGCGTGGGAGAGTGCTTTATCTAAGTCTACCTTCAATTCCGCATAGCAGACAGCGACATTATTATGGGCAATCGCGAGTTTCGTATCAATAGCGAGTGCCTTCCGATAAGCCTCAATAGCGAAAGAGATTTCTCCCTGTTTATGGTAAGCATGCCCTAAGTTATAATGTGCGGTCGCCAAATCAGGGGTAAAAGAGATGGCACGTTTGTAACTCTCAATTGCATCTTTAAAGCGCTGGCGTGCAAGGTAAACAATCCCCAAATTGTTATAACCTCTTGCGTCATCCGGATGCTTTTTTACCCACATCTCGGCTTCCTTAAGGAGCGGATCCGTTTGGCGGAGGACTTTGAAGAACGCCATCGCTGCGGTGGCTTTCTCCTTTTCACCACGTTTGATATAAATTTGAGCGAGTTGGTAATGTGCCTCTGTGTTATCCACCTGAATTTCGATTACCCTTTCAACCGCGACGACTGCGTCATCAAAGCGTTCCTGTCTCGTATAGACCTTACCCAATCCGAGGATTGCACTGGTGTTTTTTGGATTGAGATGTCTGGCTTGCTTATAGGCACGCGCAGCCTGCTCTAAATCGTCCTGTTTCAAGTGAACTTCACCGAGTCCGACATAAGCATCCCCCCACTCTGCATCAACAGCAATAGCCTGTTTAAACGCCTCAGCGGCACGTGGAAGCGCACCTTTTTTGAGATAAACTAAGCCGATGTTATAATGCAGTTCAGCCGTCATAGGAGACAACTCAAGTGCTTTCTGATAAACATCAAGCGCAGCATCATATTCCTTCAGTTCGGAATATGCGACCCCGAGTTTGTTATAGATGATAGGGGAATTTGGATCAAGCGCAATGGCTTTCTTATATTCGGAGATAGCTCGCTCAAACTCTCCAATAGCGTGATAGGCAGTAGCATCTCTATAGTGCTTTTCAGCAGGTGAAGGATTAGATACAGCGATGCTTACAGAAATACTGAAAAGGATGAGAAGGGTAAGACATTTTAGCATACGCTTTGCCTCTGGTGTAAGGTAAGGGCGGCTTTTGTGCCGCCCTTATCAAGCGTATCTCTAATCGCGATCGGATTTAATACTACCCCAGGTTGTCGCGAGTTTCTCTGCTGGTTCCACGGGTAGGAAATCGCCAGTCATAATTTCTTCGATTTCCGCCGCAGTGAGGATCCTGTTGAAGACAAACACCTCGTCGATGATACCGGTGAAAAACTCTTCGCCGGGGTGGCGTGCCCCAACCATCATGGAGCCATCAATCTCAGCAACAGTTGGCGGTTTAGCTCCACCACCAGCCTTTTTCCCATCGTTGTAGATGACAACTTCGGATTTGGTGTCGTGGGTCACTGCGAGGTGCACCCAGTCATCGGGTTGAACGTCATCGCTAACCGCTTTTTGTGCCCAACCGGGGGCACTCGACCAGAAATAGGTTTTCTTGTCGCTATTTCTAAAAATTGATGCCCATTTCAAGGTACCGGCTGTCACCATGTAGTTCCACTCTCGAATTTGATCATCGTCACGTTTAACCCAGAAAGCGATAGAGAACTGTTCTGTTAACTGTAAAGTGTCGTTGATAGGCACCTTTACATGCTGTCCCTTCGTTCCGTCGAACTCTAACGCTTTGCCGAATTGCCCATCCACCGATTTTGGGTCCTTGATAAGTTCGCCATCATGACCATGCTCGGAACCATCTTCGGCATCACCTTCATCAAAAGAGAGATATAAAACAAGGGATTTGTCATCTAACCCCGCATACATAGGTGCTGTAAGGGTGAACAGGACGAATATCGCGACAAGCACCCCTATAAATTTTCTAAACTTTCGCACAGTGAATTCCTCCTTCTGAAGAATTGTCAGCAGTCGGTTGTCAGTTGTTGAACTTGTGGTAGCTCGCCTTGTTGTCCCTGCCACAGGGACGTTACTGAAGGCTGAAAGTTGATAACTAATATGCTGACAGCCGATAGTTTCCGATGGCTGACGGCTTCTTTTTAGCAAGCCCCACATTTTTTGCAAACGGTTGTATCACATTCGCTGGTCGTAAAACCTTTTTCGTGCTTATTGAACTCAAGTTGTAGAAATTGGGGTTTAACATTAAGATCAAGATGGTCCCACGGGTTGACTTCATGCAGTGGGCGTTGGCGTGTCGCGTAAAAGTGTGGAACTAATTCGTGCTTACGGAAGGCTTGATTCCACGGCACGCCGTGCGCAAGCTCAAGGATAACTTTTCCAAGCCGTCGGTCACCACGCGCGAAGACTGCCTCTTGGTGTGCAAGTCTCGCACTTGCTGAGCCGATTTTTATGCTACCAAGCTGGTTAATCTCACGTTTCAGAAAATCGAGTTTTCGGGAGATGGTTTTCGGGGGTTCCATCGCTACCCACTGGAAAGGTGTATGTGGTTTAGGCACCATCGGTGAGATGGTGAAACTGATACGAGCTATCCTCCCCGTTCGTTTGGCATGCGGCAGAAGAATAGTTCGCATCTCTTTTGCCATATCGACAATAGCCTCTACATCTTCGGGGGTTTCATGCGGGACACCGATAAGGAAATATAGACGAAGGTTGAGAATGTCCCGTTTCAACGCTTCCTCGAAAACGTGATAGAGACGTTCGCGCGGGATCGCCTTATTGACGACCTTTTGGAGTTCTTCAGTCGCCACTTCCGGGGCAATGGTAATCGTCCCTTGCTCGCTGTCTGCAAGCGCGTCCAACAAAGGGGCACGAACAGTTTCAGCACGGAGCGAGGCACAAGAGATTCGGAACCCACGTTCAACAAGACCCGTGGCGATCTCATCAATATGCGGATGGTCAGAGATAGAAGCACCTACGAGTCCGATTCTGTCTGTAATACCGCGTGCGCGCTCCGCAAGTGCGAGCGTGCTCTCTACAGATCGATGCCTCGGCCATCGGCGTGCATAATCAGCAACACAGAAACGGCACTGCCTACCGCATCCTCGTACAATTTCAATCAGATGTGCGTTTGAAAATTCAGTATTCGGTGTGTGGATGTGCGTGCAGGTCTCAACATCATCAAGTTTCGGAACAGCACCAGCACGAATCTGAGGTGGCATACCGGGCTTTGGAGAAACAGCATCAATAGTCCCATCATCGCGATAGGTTACATCGTAAAAACGGGGCACATAAAGCCCTGGAACAGTCGCAAGCACTTCAAGCAATTCACTTTTCGGCGCACCAGCCCGCTTCCACTCGTCAAAGTGCGCCATGAGTTGATGGATGACAAGCTCGGCTTCTCCGACGACAAAAACATCAACGAAATCAGCAATCGGTTCTGGATTGTAAGAAATATTAATGCCACCTGCAATAACAAGCGGATCCCATTCCGTGCGTGCTTCAGCAAGCGGCGGAATGTTCGCCAACTCTAACGTGCGAGGAATGTTTACATAATCCGACTCAAAGGAAACCGAAAACCCGATGATGTCAAATTGGTTCAATGCGGTCTGGGTCTCAAACGAGAAAAGTGCCTTTTTCTGGGCAGCAAGCTTCCGAAGATAGTCAAGTTCAGGCACAAAAACGCGCTCGCAACCAGTGTCCTCCCGACTGTTGAGAGTTGCGTACATTACCTGAACACCAAGACTTGACATACCCAAGGCGTACGTGCTCGGATAAACAAGCGCAAATCTGTTAGGTTTTCTGAAATTATTATGTGCGCCGCGTTCTTCACTGCACAGATGTTGGTAGTGCTGACGTAAGTCCAATGTTTACCTCAAACATAACAAAGCGCGTTTAGAAATCGCGCTTAAAAAATAATATAAGCGAAAAGCAAAAATACGATGCACGCCACATTGTCCTATCAAAACACAATGCGACGTTAGCCCGTTTAGGAATCCGAATCAAACGATAGGAGTTAATATAGAGATAATTCCTATTTGTCGTCTTTACCCCTTTTTTGAACACGCAGAAACGCTGGAATCTCCCAATCTGTTTCACGCTGCGGTGTACCTTGGTCCCTTCCGCGGGTAGGTTTACGTTGTCTGCCTTGAGGTTCCTGCTCCTGTTCCGCGGGGGGTGTGGTATCTTCCGCGCGCCTACGCCTTGGAACTGTGGATCTACCAGATGATGCTCCACCAACACCGGGCAATGACCTCCCAGAACCCGGAACACGCCGCTTAGGTGTAGCCGCTGGCTGTCTCTGATACGTATCCGCGTCATCATATCGCGCAGCACCTCTGTCAGCACCTCTGAATACCTCTTCCTCATTAGAATCAAAACCTGTCGCGATGACAGTTACAAGAACTTCATCTCCGGGCTCCATTTTATCCTTGTAAACAAGACCAAAGATAATTTGGGCATCAGGTGCGGTATCCTGAATAACCCCCATCGCTTCATCAAGTTCGTGCATCATGAAATCAGGGGGGGCAGTGATATTGACAATCATACCGACAGCTCCAGCGATGTCGGTCTGTTCAAGGAGGGGTGAACTAATCGCCTGTTCTGCAGCAATCGGTGCGCGATTATCACCTGTAGCACTCCCCATACCCATCAACGCGCTGCCTGCATCGCGCATAATAGATTCAACATCGGCAAAGTCAACGTTAATTTCGCCCGATTCCGTGACAATGTCGGATATGCTCTGAACCCCATGCAGAAGAATCTCATCTCCCTTACGAAATGCCTCCCGGATCGGAAGCTTCCTGTCCATAGTATCGATGAGACGCTGGTTTGGTACAACAATTACGGAATCCGCAGCTGCGCGGAGTTCTTCCAGTCCTGCTTCGGCGGCTGCGGCGCGACGTTGTCCCTCAAAGTTAAAAGGACGTGTCACGACACCGATGGTGAGTGCGTTGCGTTCTTTCGCTAACGCAGCAATGAGCGGCGCTGCGCCTGTACCGGTTCCACCACCCATACCAGCAGTGATGAAAACCATATTTGCGTTTTCTACAATAGTTTCGAGTTGTTCTCTGTCTTCCTCAGCAGCTTTTCTGCCAATCTCGGGATCCGCTCCAGAACCTAACCCCTCGGTAGTGTTATAGCCGATCTGGATTTGGGCAGCCCCAAGACAGGTCATAAGTGCTTGCTGGTCAGTGTTGACAGCATAAAATTCTATGCCAGTGAGTGCTGCTTGAATCATACGTTTTACAGCGTTTCCACCCGCTCCACCAACCCCAATGACTTTAATTTTCGCACGTACATTTTCAAATTCTTCCTGTTCAAATTGTATCATCTTGGATTTCAGTTACTATAACAAAAACACAGCAACCTAATTCCTCCCATCGTTGTAGCCTCAATCTCCAGACCGAGGTACTTTGATAACTTTCATCGGATTCGCTTTTTCACAGTAAATTATACGCTATTAGAGAAGTTATGTCAAATGTTCCCGCAAGTTTAGAGTAAATGCGATTTGCCCTATTAAGAACATACCTAATACCCGAACCACTCTTTAATACGCTGCAAGAACGACCCGAAGGCGTTGCTTCCATGGCGAGTGTTATGTTCACGCTCTTGCTGCCGCAAAGTCTCACCATAAAGAGCAAGCCCTATCCCGCCGGTGTACATCGGATGGTTGACTCGGTCAGTTAAGCCTTGTAATCCGCGCGGGTAACCGATCTGGACGCGCAATTGGAGCATAGCCTCGGCGAGTTCTTGCAAACCGTCCATAAGGGCAGTACCGCCAGTCAAAACAAGTCCACCCGGGAGTTGAATGTCACCCAATTCATCACCAATCACTTCTAAAATTTCAGCCATACGGTACTCAATAATTTGGGCGAGTTCAATTCGGTCAATGAAACGCGGGGGTGTTGAATCACCCGTAACTGGAATGGACCTTGTTTCATCAGGATCCACTAATTCTGTCCAAGCACAACCACGGTTAAGTTTCAGCTCCTCCGCTTCCGGAAGAGTGACTTTTAAGTACTGAGCAATATCGTTAGTTATGTGCTGGCCCCCGACAGGAATCACTGCTGTATGTTGGATAGAATCTTCTTTATAAACGATAATTTCAGTCGTCCCATCACCAATGTCAACAAGGGCGATGCCAACTTCACGTTCATCTCTTGAGATAGTGGCTTGTGTTGCAGCGAGAGGCGCAGCTACAAGGGTCTCAACTATCGGCACCCCCGCCTTTTCAATACTATTGAGCAGATTTTGAATAGCCGTTGTGCCACCTGTAATAATATAGGCATAAGCCTCAAGACGCGCACCGGACATGCCAATGGGTTCCCTAATACGACTTTGGGCATCAACAACAAAATTTTGTTCGATCACATGTAGAATTTCTCGGTCTGCGGGAATAGATATTGCTTTCGCTGCTAACATCGCTCGGTCAACATCATCCTGCGAAATCTCAGTATTTGCCACAGAGACAACACCGTGTGATGTTTGTCCAATTACATGTTCACCGGAAACACCGACGCAGACAGCGTCTATTTTTACGCCTGCCATCAACTCAGCACTCGAAATGGCTTTGCGGATCGCTTCAGCTGTCTGGTTGATGTCAACGACAACACCGCGGCGAAGCCCTTCGGAAGTAGCATGTCCAACGCCGATAATTCCTATTTTTTGGGCACTCCCGTGCAGAGTATTCCCAACAACTACTGAAATTTTGCTTGAACCGATATCAAGTCCCGCTATAATATTTTGTTTTGGCATTTAGATATTTTCACCCCCTCCGTCTTTGGTATCAAGGACATTCGGTAGGAGCAGAGACGTCGTTCCACAGTACCCACCGGTACTTACGAGATAGGACTAATCGTCTTCAGTATAACCCCCTAAGTAGAGCGCATCTTGGAACCTGGCATCAAGATACGGTGTTGCATTTGGACTCTCACTAATAAGTCCAAGGACCCGAGTTCTATGCTGTTTTAGAAGCAAAACCGTATGATGAAGCCCAGATTCAATCGTATCTGCAGCAAGCCATACTGGCACAGGTAACGCATCAATCCGCAGCTCAATTTTCTGGGAATCACTTGCATCAATAGTCTCCATCTCCGCCGCAAGATTCGGTTCCTGAAGCAGAGTAGTTTTTAGAACCGTTAATCCCAATGTAATCTCGGGCATCTGGACAGCAGTACCAACTTTAGGGAGTTGATCGCCTTCCGCCAGAAGTATTACCTTTCCTTCAAGTTCCCCAGATTCCTGTAAACCTGCTTTTCCAACCTCTATACTTTTCAACACATGTCCATCGATATCTACCAGAAAAAATGAACTATCGTCAAACCTCAAAAGGGCAAAAGGTTCACGCTCGGTAATAGTTATGGTGAGGATCCGCTTCATCACATGTTTAACAACATGCACATCTTTAATATAACTTAAATTCTCCTGAAGATAGGCGGCTGTCTGCTCTTCAGAATCTGTGACGATATTTTCTAACTTTTCGCCCAGCACATCATAGATTTGTACATCAGTATAGTGTATATTTCCAGAAAGTTCAAGAGAAACGTATTCAGCACTAAAAAAACTGAGTGCTATCTTTCCGATAAATGATAAAGTGATCAGAAACGCGAGGATGAAGATCACACGCCGCCACATATATATCTTTGCGTTAGGATGTTTACCAAGTCGCCGCGCAGGCATGGAACTTTGTCGTGTATATCCACTACGCTTTTTACCGAAGAACGCTGACTTTTTTCTCGTTTCTTTCGTAATAGCAAGTTGTCTATTTGAAGTTAATTGAATTTGCATCTGATTATTTTTACTTGTCAAGTGCGTGGTTCCGGTAAAACATCGCCGCCAAAAAACGCGTCCACGGCAAAAAAAGTATGTTTTGATTAACTCTCCGCCTGAAGTCTGCTTAAGAACTCGTGCCCCACTTTACTTATATCGCCCGCTCCAAGCGTGATGACGATATCTTTGGGCTGTGTGATCTCCATCAGAACGTCCGTAATCTCATCTGTGTTCGGTACATAGTGAACATTACGATGCCCATGCGCTTGTATCGCTTCCGCCAGTTTTCCAGCCGTGACGTTTTTAATAGGCACCTCCCCAGCACTATAGATTGAGGTGACAATAAGCACATCCGCCTGATAAAAAGAACGAGAGAATTCGTCCGCTAAATCCCTGACACGTTGATATCGATGCGGTTGGAAAACAGCGACAATGCGGCGTTTGTAACCATCGCGCGCACCACTCAACGCTGCCTTCAACTTCGCTGGATTATGAGCGTAATCGTCAACAACAATAATGTCATTAACCTCACCCAGCACTTCAAAACGGCGATGCACACCGCGAAACGACTCCAGGCTTTTCCGAATTTGATCAAACGGAATATCAAGCTCAAGTCCAACGGCTATCGCTGCTAAAGAGTTAGAGATATTATGACGACCCGGCATTTTAAGATGAATTTCGCCGTACAGATGCCCATTTTTGCGGACTCGATACCGGGATGTGGGACCCTCCACCGTAATTCCTTCAGCAACCAGATCTGCCCCTGTCTCAAGTCCATAGGTAACATAACGCTTGTTAACCCGTGGGATGAATCTTTGAACATTCTCTGAATCTAAGCAGAGGACAGCTGCGCCATAGAACGGCACCTTATTGATGAATTTAAGAAAAGTTTCACCAATCTCGTCAACGCTACTATAATAATCCAGATGGTCGGCATCAACGGACGTTACAACAGCAACGGTCGGATAGAACATCTCAATAGAGCCGTACGCCTCATCTGCTTCGACTACCATAACATCGCCTTCACCACTTCGGGCGTGACTACCATCCATGAGTTTTCCACCTACAACAACCGTCGGATCAAGATCAGCAAGGACTGTCGCCGTCATAGCGGTTGTGGTTGTTTTGCCATGTGTTCCGCTAACGGCAACACTGTAGCGCATTCGGGTGATCTCATTTAACATCTCCGCACCTCTAACAATCGGAATTTTCTGTGCCTCTGCAGCAAGGAGTTCCGGATTGTCAGGAGGAATAGCAGGCGATATAACAACAACGTCGGCACCACACATCTGCGATGCAGCATGCCCATAATAGATAGTTGCCCCGCGACTGCGCAAGTGTTCTGTAGTATACGATTTTTGGATATCTGATCCAGTCACGCGAAATCCGAGATCCAGCAGAATCTCCGTGATACCACTCAAGCCAGCACCGCCAATACCAATGATATGGATATGTCTTGTTTTTCCAAACATCTTGTTCTTTTCTTTTTAATTTAACGCTTGCAAACGACACCCTGAAACACTATTAACTACGCGTAAGAAAGAATCGACTTGGCGATATCATCACTCGCGTGTGGTTTGCCAAGAGCCCGACTGGCAGTCACCATCCGCTGACGCGTGTTTCCATCTAACGCCATGTTCGTAAGATTTTCAACCAAGGTCTCAACCGTGAAGGCACCCTGTTCAAGCACAACAGCAGCACCTTGTTGAGCTACAGTCCGAGCGTTTAATACTTGATCATTTCCTGTTTGTGAAGGCAATGGGATGAAAATTGCCGGAATACCGCATGCTGTAACCTCGGCAACAGTCATTCCTCCAGCTCTGCACACCATAACGTCCGTGATGCTATAAATTTCCTCAACAGTATCAAAAAACGGGCGCACGCAATATAGAAATTCTTCATGCGATGCCAGTTCCCGGTCATACACCGCCTGAACGCTCTCAACCTCAGCTGCACCAGTTTGATGAACTACCTGGATATGATCAGCAATTCCGATTAAGTGTGGCAGCGCAGCTACAATCGCTTCATTAATGGCATGCGCGCCTTGACTGCCACCCATGACAAAAATTGTTTTCCGATCTGGACACAACCCGAATTTTTTATAAGTTTCGTCGCGTCTCGGGAACGTAGTGATTGACGGACGAATAGGGTTTCCTGTGACCGCTACATGCATAGTAGATCGAAACGAACCATTCTCGCGAACTGATTCCATCGCGAGATAGGCAGCGTCTGCCCATCGCGCCAAGATACCGTTCGTCAAGCCAACAGAAGCGTTCTGTTCCTGGATCGCAATCGGAATTTTGCATAAAAGACCAGCGAAAAGCACCGGACCTGAAACATAGCCCCCCGTTCCGATAACAACATCTGGCTGTAGTTCCTTCATATATCGCAACGATTGGATAACGCCACGAAAAACCTTCCAAATAACCGGAAACCACTGTAAAGTGAAGCGGCGCGGAAACCCTGCAACCGAAATAGGTAAGAACCGAAACCCATGTTGCGGAATGAGCGTTGATTCCAACTTACCCTCCCCACCGATGAACACAATATCTACCGTGGTATCCAAGCGATGCAGTGCCTGGGCAATCCCAATCGCAGGATAGATATGTCCACCTGTACCACCGCCAGCAATAACAACTTTCTTGTGTGTTGATCGTTCTTGCGGCGACGGTAAATTCGGATTGTCAGTCTTTGATAAATCTGTATTGCAACGCTCAGAAGTCATCATAATTTAAGCCTATTAAACGGTGCTATTTGGAAAACTTCACCCTACAAAACCGGATTAATTCAGTCCGTGTTCTTAACACTACCCCGCGATATATTCAGAAGGATGCCAACGCTCACAAGACTGAGAACAATTGAAGAACCACCGTAACTAATAAAAGGTAATGTAATCCCTTTCGTGGGTAACAAACCCGTTACAACACCAATGTTAATAAACGCCTGTAAACTGATCATAATTGTGATCCCGGTGGCGAGCAAAGACCCAAACAAACTACTCGCATATCTGGCGATGTGAAGCCCACGCCATATAAATAACATAAAAATAAACGTCACAGCCACAGTACCGATAAAGCCAAATTCCTCTCCCAAAACAGCGAAAATAAAATCCGTGTGCGGATAAGGGAGACGAGATATTTTCTGCAGACTACTATCGATTCCTACACCAAGGAGTCCACCACCTTCAAGCGCGTCCAAAGAGCGTGTTAATTGATAGTTGGTTCCATCCGGAGACTGCAACATTGCAAAATAATCCTTGACACGTTTCAACTTATACGGATCTCGAATTATAAGTAAACTGAGCAGCCCACCACCCACACCACCAAGTGTCAGCACATGCCAGATACGCATACCCCCGATAAATAACAAGATACAAACAGTTACCATCAATAAGAACGCCGAACCGAAATCCGGTTGGATGTACACGAGACCGAAAGCGGTCCCCACAATCAGCATATTTGGAACTATACCGTTAAAAAAACTCTTGACGCGCTCTGGGTTGCGGCTTATAAAATTCGCCACATGCATAACCAACGCTATCTTCGCAAATTCAACAGGTTGAAAATTAACCGACAAATTCCCGAGCCGGATCCAGCGTCTAAATCTACTGCCTTCCGCACCCTGAACGCTTGATCCTAAGCCCGGCACGAAAACCAATAACAACAACACAAAGGCAAGTATCAAAAAGAGGTTTGCATACATCGCATAAAACCTATAGGGCAGGTAGGACGCTAAAAACATACCTACTAAACCGATTCCACATGCGATGATGTGTATCTGCAAATAACGGTAACTATAACCATCGTAGTGTCTTGAAGAAAGAAGATGGCTGGCACTATATACCATCAATATGCCTATCCCAATGAGACAGAGGGTAATCGCAATCAATCCTCTATCCATTCGCCCATTTTGTACAGGAGGTACCTCTACGACTTGCTCCTGCTGTTCTTCCGTAACAGAATAGGTGCGCGTGTTTGTCCATTTAAACCCAGATTTTGGGTTAGATTTGGAACCCCGAGTGCTACGGGAAGAGTTTTTTAGGTAGTTGCGTACCATCGCGGTGTTTCTAATCCTTTTCCGTGCTGTCTAACGCCTAAAAATTCAGGTTTCTGAAAATTTCTAATGAAGCACTTGAAGCGCATCAACTGCCGCCTTAAAGTCAGCACCTCGCGCTTTATAATCGGTGTACATATCAAAACTCGCATTTGCAGGCGATAACAGAACAACATCACCGGATACCGCATATTTGTAGGCGATCCGCACTGCCTCTGCCATTGTTCCTGCTTTCATTATATCGGTTGCACCAGCAAGCGTCTTTTCAATCTGTTGGGTATGTTCACCGAGCATGACTGCCCCTTTGACCCTTGTTTGAACAACGTCACACAGAGGCGTATAATCGTTGCCTTTGTCATACCCGCCCATTATCAACACAACCTGAGAATCCACTAACGATTCGAGTGCTGCTTTGACCGCTGCCACGTTTGTCGCCTTTGAATCGTTTATGAAACGGACCCCGTCTAAAGTCCGAACTAACTCAAAAGCGTGGGATAAGGCAGGATGCGATCGGTCGAAGCACTGAAGTGCGTTTTTAATTTCATCCCCTGTTACACCAAAAATCTGTCCCACAGCAACAGCGGCGAGAACATTTTGCACATTGTGTGCGCCGGGAAGCGGAATATCCGCAAGCTCACATATTCTCTCGCGTGTCCCATTCTCCTGAGCGAAAATCCCTGAACCATCTCTAAACGTTCCTGAAAACGACAAATTCTCAGGAACACCTTTGTCTGTAAAATAAACGGCTTGTGCCGCTGTTGATGCTGCAAAATCCTTGACAGATACATCCGAATCATTGAGAACTATCCAGTCCGCAGCCGTCTGATTATCAGAGATTTTCTGTTTTGCCTCACGATAAGCCGACATCGTCCGATGCCTGTCCAAGTGATCGCGTGATAAATTAAGCACCACACTAACTTTTGGATGAAAGGTAACGGTGCTTTCCAACTGAAAACTGCTCGCCTCAACCACAACAATATCCTGATCCGTCAGGTTCTGAACCTCCGCCGCCAACGGCACACCGATATTACCTGCGACACAGACGTTCGGAAATCTGCCACCCGCTTTGAGTATGGCAGCCGTAAGCAGTGTGGTTGTCGATTTTCCCTTCGTGCCGGTAATAGCAACAATCGGTGCGGGACACAAACTCGCAGAAACTTCCAACTCCGCGAAAATCGGGAGGTCTCTGGTCCGCGCCTCACACAGAATAGGAATATCCAGCGGCACCCCAGGAGAAACGACAATAAAATCTGCATCCGCAATACATTCCAACGGATGCCCACCGAGATATGTTCGGTACGGATCGTAAGTGTTCACAAAGGCATTGTTAGCCGCCCGCGCTTTCAGTTCCGAGGACTCGTTGAGTGTAGCGATTTCCGCTGACAATGCTCCGTGGGAACGCGTATCTGTAACAGAAACAGCGACACCATACAAACGCAGCAGTTTCGCAGCAGCGATTCCGCTCCGATTCAAACCAAAGACCGTGACCCGCTTCCCTTGTAATTGCACCCTAATTTCTCCCAACACGCACGATTGAAAACCACAACTATCGAAGTTTCAATGTGCTTAAGGCTATCAAAACCAAAATAAGTCCTACAATCCAGAACCGAATGACAACCTTGGATTCCTTCCATCCTGACAGTAGGAAATGATAATGAATAGGAGACATCTTGAACACGCGTCTACCAAACGTCCGAAATGACCACACTTGGATGATTACCGATAACACTTCAGCGACGAAAATAGCACCAACTATTACGAGCAAAAATTCCTGTTTTATAAGTACCGCCACCGTTCCAAGCGTCGCCCCAAGTGCCAGCGATCCGGTATCTCCCATAATCACTTGTGCTGGATGACCGTTATACCATAAAAACCCGAGACCGGCACCGACTAACGCTGCGCAGAAGATCGCTGTAACTTCACCACCCACAGGCAGGTGAAAGATGTTCAAGTACTCGGCAATCTCACTGTGGCTCGTCATATACCCAACTATGCCCAAAGTTCCAGCAACAAACAGCGTACATCCGATTGCCAACCCATCCATTCCATCTGTGAGATTGACTGCATTAGAAGCACCAACGATAACGAAGGTTGCGAAAGGGATAAACAGGATACCTAAACTGGGATGGATATCTTTGAAAAATGGAAGAACCAGTGCTGTCCGTGTTGTTACATCCCCAGCTTCCATAGGACCCCACCGGTAAAGATACCAAGCAATCACCAACGCCCCTATTGTTTGAAGTCCAATCTTATGCCACCCTTGAAGTCCTAAGGATTGTTGTTTTACCAGTTTGCTGTAATCATCCAGAAATCCAAGTCCACCAAACCATAGTGTCGTCAAAATCATCAGGTAGATATAGGGTTGGTCTAAACGCGACCAGAATACTACAGATATCAGAACAGACACAATAATGAGGACTCCCCCCATTGTTGGCACCCCTGCTTTGTTCTGATTTTCGGTATCTTGTTGGGCTTTTGCGACCTCCTCTTGAATATGTTCTCCAATGCGCAGCTGCTTTAACTTCTCTATCATAAAAGGTCCCAAAACAAGGGAAATGAGGAGAGCAGTAGCTGTCGCATAAATTGCGCGAAAACTAATATAGCGAAAAATATTGAACGGTGAAAAGAACTCAATCAAATTCTCAAAAAAGAGATGATAAAACATTTCTTGTGTAGCTTTCGTGCAAATAGATTTGGTTGACTAACATCCCATTTAAGGTCGCTTCGTTGCGTTCGACGGGCTTAGATCGGAGACATTTTGAGACCTCATCCAGGAACACTTTGAACATTTTAATCCTACCCTATGCTCCCAAGTTTTCCATCCCCTTTCAACTTGGCAAGACTCGCGCCCGCTTGGCTTAGGAGATTCGTCGTATATGTATAGGTCAAGGCATTCTTCTGCCCATGCGCCGCAAATGCCAATTCAATAAGATCTAATACAAGTTGGGGGAACTCAATACCCTGATGCGCCCACAAGTAGTAACTGTATGAGCCAGGAATAGTGTTGATTTCATTCACATAAACGCTTTCATCTGCATCTACGAGGAAATCAATACGTGCGACACCAGCGCAATCTAAAACCCGAAAAGTATGTGTTGCTAGATCTTGTATATGTAACGTCAATTCTTCCGAAATGGGTGCAGGAATTTTTCGATCTGCACCAGCCATTCCCGAAGATTCTCCATCTTGATGGATATATTTATCATCAAAACTAAGAAAATTCGCTTGCGTCACAGGTTGCTCACAGACAGAAGCGATCGGCTCATCTATTCCCATTACAGCACAGTTGATTTCAAGAGGATTGTCAACCGCTTTCTCAATGAGAACTCTACGCGAATAACTTCCTGCTACCTCGGCAGCAGTACAAAGTTCAGACGGATTCTCAACACGACTGACACCAATACTTGAGCCACTCATTGCCGGTTTCACAAACAACGGATAAGAGAATGTTGCTTCCACCTTTTCAAGGATCTTGTCACGCTGCACCTCCCAATCACGATGCGTCCAAGACAAGTAGGGAAGTATTGGCAGCTCATTTTCGTTGAGAATCGCCTTCATCATGATCTTATCCATACCGACAGCAGAACCGACGACCCGCGCACCTACGTAAGGCAGATTCATGAGTTCAAGCAATCCTTGGAGCGTCCCATCTTCACCATGCATACCGTGTATCGCTGGAAAAACAACATCTACCGGAAGAAATTCTCGTTTGTGAACTTTCTGACCAAGCCAATGTTTGGAGGTAATAACAAATTGTGGATTTGGATGAAATTCAATGGTGACTTTATCAAAATCGGATGGGTGCGGTAGCGTTCCATCCGTAAAGGTGGACAAATCACGAAGCGCATCACCTGTTAACCACTCGCCATCTTTCGTGAGGTAAATAGGGATGACTTGATAGTTTTCTTGTAAAGCAAGGTAAACCTGATGGGCGGTTACGATTGAGACTTCATGTTCAGGCGTGCATCCACCAAATATAAGAGCTACATTGTGTTTTGACATTTTTTATTTTTCCTCCGCGCCGACTGTCCAATAGGTTCGTCAGAAAGACTGTAGTTATACGCTTGCGGGGTAAAGTTTGGAAACCGATATTATGAGGCAATTCTTTCCTCATTATAGTTGTCAGGGAGATCGTTCTCAAAAAGGACAACATCACCGGCTTGAACGCGTGTTGCTAAATGTTGTTTAACTTCTTCTAAATTGAGCGCAACAATAATTTGTTGGCTTGGGTATTGCGCAGCTTTTAATCCATCTAAAATCGGGGTAGTCCGCGTAGGACCGACCAAAATAACTAAATCACAGACATCAGCGGCACGTTCACCGAGGCGTTTATTTTCTTCATATTCCCTTTCGCCAAGTTCCACCATACCAGGGGTCACTAATACTTTTTTTCGACCTTGAATCTCAGTGAGAACCTCAAGTGCAGCTTCCGCACCGACCGGGTTCGAGTTGAAACTGTCATCAATGATAGTTACATCACCGCCGTTAGAGGTCAATTGCAAGCGATGTGGAACAGGTTCAACATTAGCAATCGCGACTCGAATTTCCTCAAGCGTCATCCCGCATTCTACCGCAACTGCCATTGCAGCAAGTATGTTGGATACGTTATGCTTCCCCAAGAGTTGCGTCCGAATCTCTGCTTCGGTAACCTCTCCAGAACCGATAGATACACGTGCCGTGAAAGCAAGACCCTCGCCGGTATGTCGAATATCCGCGGCAGTTAACTCGGCACTGTCAGAAACTGAAGCCACATAAAACGGTTCTGTCGCATAACGACGCACAGGATTACCGCTTTGCTCCCGTTTATTAGCGAGTTCTGCACAAATCTCGTTGTCGCAATTGAAGACTGCAAGTCCGCCCGATGGTAACGATTCAATCAACTCATACTTTGTTTTCGCTATATTCTCTATGCTCTTAAATCGCTCTAAATGCTGCGGACCGACTGCTGTGAGGATGCCGATTTCCGGCGATGCTAAATTACACAATTCGCGGATGTCGCCGCGTTTATAAGCACCCATCTCAACAATGAATATCTCGTGCTCAGGAGTCAGTTCACCACGAATGACCTTGCAAATACCCATCGGCGTGTTATAACTATCAGGGGTCATCAAGGTATTAAACTTCTGGGATAAAATCTGACGTAAAATATATTTCGTGCTCGTTTTGCCATAACTCCCTGTAATACCGATGACTTTAGGGTGGAGGGTCTTGATTCGCTTTCTCGCCGAAAGGAGATACGCCCCATTTATTGTCCGCTCTAAAGGATAAATAAGAAGGTTGGCAACGGTTAAATTAATAACAGCAACCTCGCTAAAGAGGAAAATAGCGATCCGCCATGGACTCGCCTGTGTTAACAACACAAGCACCGCAGCTGTACAAACGAGCAAACAGATAGAAAGTCCGAAGACCCGTTTCGCACGTGCCGTGTAAACGAGCGGTTTTTTCGCCTCAACCTTTTTACGTTTCGTGCTCATATAGACTTGGAACCCACCCCAAACTATGCACAGCACAGAAAAGAACCATGTGTTATGATATTGTGGGTAGAAGGCGGTGAGAATCAGAGCAGCACCAATGATAAGAATCTCTTTAACTTCAAAACAGTTCCTTAGATGCTGGCGCATCCACTTCAGGTATCGACCTGTCTTATAACCATCAAGTTGAAGTATATGGAGTCCACCTACCGTTCTGACGACAGCTCTCACCAAACAGGCCAGTGCTACGAGGTAGAAAAAAATAGTACTCATCGTTTCCAATTTTCAATTTTCCTTGCGGTTAAGCAATATTAAGAAACAAATTTTAGGTTTTCAGGAAGGATTGTATTTATCACCAACGCTAAGCGTTTGCGATCTTCAAGAAACTCGCGACGATTCGGCAAAACTGTGGAAACTTGTCGAGGTATGAAAAGTGTCCCGCCTCCTTTAGAACAACCAGTCCTGCATCAGGTATTTCCTTTTCCATAATCTGCCCGAATGACACAGGCGTATCCGTGTCGTTTTCACCCCAGATTAACAACGTTGAGGCAGTTATTCGAGGCAGGAGCGCGCGCAGGTCCTGATTCACGACTTTGACGAGCGTAGCACGCATATCGCCAGCATTCTGATAGTCTTTGGAACCGACACGTGCAGACATCGCATTTGCGACGAGAACACCATATTTCCCACACCGACGAATCAATTTACCGACTTTTGCGATACCTACACGGAGATAGTATTTTGCGGTTCGGCGCGGTTTGATTCCGGCACTGTCAACCAAGATAAGTTTATCAACTTTTTCGGGGTGTTCCGCTGAGATAATAATCGAAATTCTACCGCCAAAGGAGTGGCCGATGAGGTGAACTTTCGGTATGTCAAACTTCCCCAAAAACGCCGTAACAAACTGAGCGTAGTCAGATGTATCCCATGCGGTAGGTGGAAGCTGACTCTTGCCGAACCCTGGCAGGTCAAGGGCGTAAACTTTATGGGATTGTGCCAACCATTCAAAAACGGGTTGAAAACTCGCAGCCTCACCGCCCCAGCCATGTAACAGGAGCACTACGTCGCCTTCTCCAGCAACCTGATATGAAATGTTAAGAGTGTTAATTTCCGTACTTGGCATCTACAAACATTTCGCGCTTACACAACTAATTAAAGGGACTCCAGAATCTCTGAAGCAACAACCCTATCGTCAAAGGGAAATCTTTCACCCTGAATCTCTTGATAATCTTCATGCCCTTTGCCCGCAATGACAACAACATCTCCAGATTTTGCTGTGGTGATTGCGTGATGGATTGCGTCCCGTCTATCTGAAATACACACATACTGGGTGTCATGTGGTAAATTTGACACAATTTGCGCGATGATTTCATCTGGGTCTTCAGTGCGCGGATTATCGGACGTAACCACACTGTAATCTGCAATTTGAGCGGAAATATTTCCCATTTTCGGGCGTTTCCCACTGTCGCGGTCCCCTCCGCACCCAAAAACACAAATTAGATCCCGCCTGGCGACGCGCTTCGCAGCAGTCAGCACATTTTCTAAGCCGTCCGGTGTATGGGCATAGTCAACAATAACGGCAAAATCCTGTCCCCTGTCAATGAGTTCAAACCGTCCGGGGACTATAGTGGTAGCGAGACCTTCCTGAATTGCTGAGATAGGGCAATCGTAACGGAGTCCAACGGCAATGGCAGCAAGTGCATTGTAAAGGTTATAGTCTCCGAGCAATTGCAACTTAGCAGGAATCCGACCACACGGTGTCACTGCTGTAAATGTCAATCGATTATGAGAATAACGAATATCTTTGGCATGTAGATCGGCGTTTTCGCCAAGTCCATACATCAAAAGTTGCGAGTCCAAGCAGACCTGGGCGATACGTTCCGCGACTGGCGAATCGCTGTTTAAAATTGCAAAACTCGCTTCACCCAGCTGTTCAAACAGCATTAACTTTGCTTTTAAGTATATCTCCATCGTCTGGTGATAATCAAGGTGATCTTGGGTGAAATTGGTAAAGACAGCGGTATCAAAGGTAAGGCCCGCCAACCGCTGTAGTGCCAGTCCCTGGGACGAGGTTTCCATAGTAACGTATTGCACGCCATTCTCGCTAAACTGCTTGAAGAGAGCGTGAAGCGCAAAGGCATCAGGGGTTGTGAGGGAAGCTGGAAGTGTTTCTTCTTCGCCTTGATTGTTCATGTATCGGTGTCCAACCGTACCGACGAGTGCCGTTTTCCACCCACTTGCCTTGAGTATGGCGTGTATGAGATGTGCTGTAGAGGTTTTACCGTTGGTGCCTGTAATACCGATGAGTTTAAGGTGTCGCGCAGGATTGTCGTGCCAATTGGCAGCAATCAAGGAGATTGCACGTCGTCCATTAGGGACCTGTACGTAGGTAATCGACTTTATCGGCATCTCTAAAGCCGCCACAGGCTTTTCACCGATGATAGCTGCTGCTCCCTTTTGAAGAGCATCTGAAATGAAGCTATGACTGTCCACGCTGACGCCTTGATAACAAACAAAAACATTACCAGGCTTGACTTCCCGATTGTCACTGGCAATACCAGTGATATCAACATCCAGCGATCCAGTGCTTGCAGTAATGTTCAGACCGTGGAGCAGCTCATGAAGCCTCACATCCCCTCTCCTTTCTCAGTAAAGCGTTGTGTCGGTGTCTGTTTTGTCACAACAGATGTATATTTAGGTGTTTTTTGAAGTTCGGGTCCAAAAAACTCTGTCTGTTTTAAGTATTGCATTGTTTGAACGGCAACTTTCTGAAAAAGAGGTCCGGCGATCTGGCCACTAAAACGTGCCCCTTTCGGTTCATCAAGCATGACAATTATCGATACCATAGGATTCTCTGCTGGTAGGAATCCCATAAAGGACATAATCTCTTTTCCAAGATACCCCTTACCATTTTTTTCAGCCTTTTGGGCGGTACCCGTCTTTCCAGCTACGTTATATCCTTCAACGCGTGCACGTCGACCACTACCGTCTTCAACGACACCAACAAGTATGTCCGTCATCTGTTTCGCGACCATCGGTCGAATCACCTGTCGGACTTCAATGGGATATTTCTTTTCAACGAGCTTCCCACTACTGTCCCGAATTTCTCGTGTAATATATGGACGGAGAAGCTTGCCACCATTCGCAATGACATTTAACGCATTGACCATCTGAAGAGGTGTTACCATCACGCCTTGTCCAAAAGGCACGGCACCGAGAGAATTGATATCCCAATGTCTTACTGCATAAAGACTTCCACTGTGCTCATAAGGCAGATCAATACCCGTCATTTTTCCAAAACCGTAGCTTTCAATATAAGTACTGAAGTCTTCATGTCCCAACTGCTTCACAACCTTAATCATACCGATATTGCTAGACTTTTGGAGAACCTGTTCCAGTGTAAGCCACCCTTTCCCTGAAACGTCGCGAATAATCCTACCGTTTGAGAGCCGGTACCGCCCATTTTCACAAAAAACCGTTGACTCAGGGGTCATAACCCCTTCGTTCATTACAGCCGAAGATGCAACAATTTTAAAAATTGAACCAGGCTCATACGCAAACCAAACACCGAAATTTCTTTTCGCTTCCTCGTTTCCGTGCGCGTAATTATTCAAATCGTATGTCGGATAACTCGCGAGTGCCAATATCTCCGCGGTTTTCGAGGCTAAGACAATGACTGTGCCCCGTGGTGAATTCCACTTTCGGCAAGCCGCTGCCAACTCCTTCTCGGCGGTATACTGAATGTATTCATCAAGTGTCAGGACAACGCTATATCCATAATCATCGGTAGAGCTTCCATCGGTTAGTAAATTTACCGGTTCGTTGCGCGCAGCTTCCGCCCGTCGCGCGGCTTGTCGCTCCCTCGCACTCAAAAGGTAATTGTTGTACTGATACTCAATTCCCTCACCCATATTCTGATCGTTGATATGTCCAATGACCTGAGAAGCGAGTTTCCCTTTCGGATAGGTGCGTTTCTGTTCAACCTCGTGCTTTATACCCCGAATGTCTTTCTCAATTGCGCGAAGCTCATCAAGCCGTTCATAACTCATATCCTTCTTAAGCCACACAAACCGCTTATCCTTACGACGAAGCTGGGTAAGCAACTCAGATTCGGAAACCCCCAAAACCGGCGCAAGTCTGCGTGCAGCCTCGCTCGGATCCGTTTTCATATACGTCGGATCAGCGTAGACAGAAAGACTATGGCGACTTAAAGCTAAGACACTCCCGTGTCGATCTAAGATCTTGCCACGTTTTATCGCAGCTGTGCGCGGGGAAAGCCAAGTGCGATCAGCTGTTTCCTCACGCGCTGCGTTGTCAGAGATCTGTACTTTGAACAGTTTACCAACCAGCAATAAAAATCCCACCTGTAATATAATAAGTACAAGAACAAGGCGACGAATAGATAAGTGTGAATTGTTTTTCATGTTTTTCCCATCAAATTAATAAAATAAATCCAAATACCCTCCAGAAGGGCGGAAAAGACGGAGATACAAACACTGAAGATTATTTATCCCAGAGAACTTGCGAGGTTTCAGTCGGTTCAACCATTCCAAGTTCACTGGCGATTTTCCGAATCCTTTGAACGCTGGTTAACGTCGATTCTTCCAATTCAAGCCGATGAATTTCATCCTGAACTTGGTGCTTCTGCCTTTCATAGACAGGCTGTCGTTGCAAAGCAACTTTCTTAGCGTAAGATGAGAACCAGATACTGCCAGCGAAGGTGCAGAAAGACAATACCAAAACAATATAGACTAATGGAAATTTCTTTTTCGGTTTGGCATCTTCTGTTTTTGTGAGACGTGTTGAATAGTGATGTGGTGTCTGCATTTTATTTAATCGATATTATGAGGACAGAATTTTTATGTTTCAGAACTTCAGTACCGTGTCACTTCACAACTTTTTCGCGTGCTTTCGCTCAGGCGAAGGCTCTCTTTTCTGTAACGCCGAATACCGCATTTAAGGTACAATTTTTTTCATGCCCAGGATAGGAAATAAGGCACTTCACGCTATAATTTGCAAACCGCTCGCAATTTAGCACTTCGTGCCCGCGGGTTTTGTTGAATTTCAGCCACATCCGGCAGCACTGGACGCTTCGTGAGAATCTCCACTGACGGACTGTGTTCACAAATACAGACAGGTGTTTTGGGAGAACAAATACACGTCTTCGCCCACGTCTGAAAGCGACGTTTGACGATCCTATCCTCAAGCGAATGAAACGTGATCACACACAAACAACCCCCGGGTTTCAAAAGCGATACTGCAGCATCTAAACCTACCTCAAGGTTCTCCAACTCAGCGTTGACATGAACCCGCAGCGCCTGAAAAACACGAGTCGCAGGATGGATTTTGGATGCCTTTCGCGGGACGGCTTGCTTGACAATTTCTGCGAACTGTGTTGTTGTCGTTATCGGTCCCTGTTGCCTCGCTCGAACAACCCGATCAGCAATCCGTTTAGCAAATCGTTCCTCGCCATATCGCTTAAAAATATCAACGAGAACATTCATCGGACTATCGTTGACCACCAGCATCGCTGTCAGAGAGGCTTTCGGCTCACGACTCAACACCTCCCTCGGATTCATACGCATATCCAAAGGACCGGTATGGCTAAAACTAAACCCGCGATGTGGTGTATCCAGTTGTAGAGACGACACCCCCAAGTCAAGCAGAATACCGTCTACAGAATGAACGGAATGTCTCTCCAATAAGACATCCATCTCAGCAAAATTGCCGTTAATTAGAAAGCACCGCCCCCCGAAGGCGTGTAACCTATCTTCCGCTACAGCGAGAGCCTCAAGGTCTAAATCAATTCCGATCACACGCCCATCCGGTGCGGAGGTTTCAAGGATAGTGGCACTATGCCCACCCAAACCGACGGTACCATCTATATAAACACTACCCGGTTTTGGTTTGAGAAACTCAATCACTTTATCACATAAGACTGGTATGTGTTGCATGTTCATAGCCTTTTCAAGTCTATCCTTGGTTGAATCTTAGCAAGAAACGTGCCAATCTATTTCTTACATTAGCGACAAGACACTAAACATCTATCCGATTCCGATAGATAGCCGACACAAGCTCCATTGTCTTAACCGCATCAGCAAAACAGGTTAACGGCTGCTGATCCTGCTGGATACAATCAACGAAATGCCGACTCTCCCCATAAAACCCGTACGCCCTATGCGAGGCATCAGACTCCGCCGCTTCCTCAGGCGTAATTTCAATTGTGCCTTCGGGCGTATGGAGCACGGCACAACCGCCAGCATCGGGATTGATATAGGCGGAAACCTCTCGCGCATGCATTTCAAACGTATGGATACGTCCACCGACAGCCCAATTCGTGCAAAGATACCCAGAAGCACCACTCGTAAACTTGACGAGGGCGTTGAAACTGTTCTCACGCTCGGAATAGAAACTATTGATGTCGCTTGCAACGGCTTTCACCTCGCCTCCGCCAAGCCAACGGAGTGCGTCTACAGCGTGAATTGCATCGCAGGTTAAAACGTCTATCACACCGTCGTAGTAGAAGGCGTTTGGCGTGTTCTTATGGAAGGTCGACATGCACTGGATAATCGGTCCGCGTTCCTCAACGATTGCCTTAACCCTTCGCAAAAGCGGAATAAACCGCCGATTGAAACCCACCATTGTCTTACAATCGTTCTTCTCTGCAGCGAGTGCCATCTCCTTCGTTTGATGAAGCGTAACACCCGGTGGTTTCTCAATAAAAACATGATGCCCCTGCGAGAGACAATGAACAGCAAGTGGAAACAGGTGTTGCGGCGGCATTAAAATATATACAGCATCCGGACTCGTCTTTTCGAGCATTTCTTGATAGTTGGTAAAAGTTCGTTCAATCTCAAACCGTTCCGCCGTTGCCTGCAGTTTTGACGGTACTAAATCACACAATCCAACAAGATTTACATCTTCACACTCTCTGAGCGATGGGTAATGGACACCGTTTGCCATCCCACCCGCGCCAATCAGGGCAATATTGACTTTTTTCATCTGAGATCCTCCTAACCAATCTTTCCTTGCATATTATAAGAGAAGGTGTTAAAATTGCAATCAACTTCTGAATATGCAAAGAGGAAATAAATTTGATTTTTTCTCGAAGATATAGTATAATCCTTAAAACTTACACATGACAGGCGATAAATTGCCTCACTACAAACATAGGTCTCTTGTAAATACAAACATTTCTCCAAAGCATAGCAATTTGTAGTAGTGCAATTCGTTATGAATTGGGTAAGTCCTGAAGGAATCACGATCTAAAGCGATCATCTGATTCAGATTTTGGTGGAGTAGGTCATTGATCTTTAGAGAGTGCCGACTCTATTCACCAGAGGATTACCGAGTCCTCAAACAATGAGGGATGCGTTGATAACGCTTTGAGAGTACCGACTCTACCTCCAAAAAGACGATTAAGAGGGGGCAACAATTATCCCCCTCTTATATCTTATATTCCGCACGTGTTTTGACACATTTCAGAAATCAACATTACTGCGTATAGGTTATATTTTTTTGAATCTGATTCAGATTTTGGTGGAGTAGGTCATTGATCTTTAGAGAGTGCCGACTCTATTCACCAGAGGATTACCGAGTCCTCAAACAATGAGGGGCATTTATAATGCCTTGAGAGTCCGACTCTACCTCCACTTCACATAAAAAAATGCAAACATGGTGTATCTATATAGATGAATCAGGAGTCAACGAAGATAACCCCGAATTCATTTATGCCGCTATTTGTGTTCCTTTTAATATCCAACAGGAATTCTTAAAGTCCTACTCCAAAATTGTCAATTCTTTGGTACCTATTTCCGGCAGCGAGATAAAATATAGCCCCCTTCTTAATGATTTCGATAGAAATTATCAAGAAAAAAGTGGCGAGATATGCCAGTCACTATTGGCGCGCTTTTTTAATATAGAAGGTGCCCAGATTATTCGGATAAAAGCGATAAGAAAACAGATGCGACTTGAAGGTGGTGACCTCCGTGCAGCTCTCTTTAAAAAAGCACTTGAGCTCAGCAAGCAGTCTTTACCACCTGATCACCAAGCAATGATTTTGCACGACGAATTAGACAACCGAAATCTACAGCGCGCACTGTTAGATACGTTTAATAACTTCAATAAAGACTTGCCTAAAGGTCTAAACTTTCAAAACTGTGTCTTTGTCCATTCTAATGAAAATCCGTTCATACAGTTTGCTGATTTCGTTGCTTCCATCTGCTACAGATATTATTACTTTCAGAAAACAGAATATAAGGATAAACAGTATTGTAAATCATTAGTAAATTCGCTATTTAACGCAATAGATGAACGCTCACCCCCTATTGTTGAACTCTCTGAACATAAGGTTGTTGAAGGCAACCCGAGAAGAGAGCACGCGTTACAACTCGCTTCAGAACACGGTATTGATATTACTACTGCTTACAATATAGTAGATAAGCGGATTACGCTTGTTGAAGTGTTGCGGCGAAAACAAGCTCAAACTTCCGCAGCTCATAAACGAAACGAAGATAAGCGCGAAATCCCCTCCTAACCATGAACACAGATCCTATCAAATTAGAACTTTATAAAAATATGTTGACCTCGGTTGCCGAGGAGATGGGCGTAACGCTACAACGCACCGCGTTCTCACCTAATATCAAAGAACGGCTCGATTTCTCATGTGCCGTTTTTGATGGTACCGGCAAAATGGTCGCACAAGCCGCACACATCCCCGTGCATCTCGGCTCTATGCCACTCTCGGTACTTGCGGCTATCGCACACACCGAAATGGCACCCGGCGACATGATCGCGCTTAATGACCCCTATCGCGGCGGCACACATCTGCCCGACATTACGCTCGTCGCGCCCATCTTCTCGGATGAAATTGGGAACGAATCGGAAAATAAACCCGTCTTCTTCGTCGCGAATCGTGCACATCACGCAGACGTAGGAGGAATGACACCCGGCTCAATGCCGATTGCAACGAGCGTAATTCAGGAGGGTATCAGGATTCCGCCTGTCAAGCTCATCCGAGGGGGCGAACTCGACACCGATCTTTGGGAACTAATCCTCGCGAATGTACGCACACCGGAAGAGCGCCGCGGCGATATGGAAGCACAACTCGCCGCGAACCGCGTCGGCGAACGTCGATTACAGGAGATGGTAGCCAAATACGGCTCAACAGAAATTACAGCATATATGCAGGAACTGTGCGCGTACGCCAGTCGGATGGTCCGGGCGCGCCTCCGAGAAATCCCAGATGGACGCTACACATACACCGATGTGCTTGATAACGACGGCATCACCGACAAACCTATTGAAATACAGGTCGCGATTGAGATCAAAGATGACACAGCATTAGTTGATTTCACTGGCACGGCAGAACAAGCACAAGGCTCAGTTAACGCGATTTACGCTATCACCCTCTCCGCAGTCTTTTATACCTTCCGATGTATCGCCGGGGCAGATGTCCCCGCCAATGCCGGGTGTTTGGAACCGATCCGAGTCATTGCGCCAGAGGGAAGCGTTGTAAACGCCAAGTTTCCAGCAGCAGTTGCGGGAGGCAACGTCGAGACATCACAGCGTATTGTTGATGTACTGCTTGGCGCATTAGCACAAGCCTGTCCAGATCAGATCCCCGCTGCCAGTTCAGGTACGATGAATAACCTCACAATCGGCGGCTATGATACCTCACGCAGAAAGGACTTCACCTACTACGAAACTATCGCAGGCGGGATGGGCGCACGTCCAAACCGAGACGGTATTGATGCCATCCATACGCACATGACCAACACAATGAACACTCCCATAGAGGCAATTGAAACGAACTACCCGATGCAAGTAACGACATACTCAATCCGACGTGGAACAGGCGGGGCAGGGAAATTTCAAGGGGGCGCAGGTGTCATTCGAGGATTGAGACTTTTAACAGAGGCGGAGGTTACGATCCTTTCAGAACGTCGAACGCGAGGTCCCTACGGTTTGCAAGGCGGAGAACCAGGACAACCAGGACGTAACGTCTTAATTTCTGGCGAAGTAGAACATCCGTTAGCCGGCAAGGTTTCCGTTTCTACGAGCGAAGGCGACGTTATTCGCATAGAGACACCCGGTGGCGGCGGATTTTCGTCTTAGCAATTAACGTTGTGAAAATAAAAGGGACATCTGTATAGAAATGCTGCGCGCAGGAAATAAAAAATAATTGGCATTTTTAAATTAAATATGTTATCATATATAACCTAAATAGTATTAATCAATGATATGAGAATGTTTTGATGCTGGAGCGACTTGGTGGAATCGCGATTTCCAGCAGCAAATAGGGAAAAACTATGGAGAGCGACAATGAAAAAACTGACGCAATCAGCATTTCAGAGAGCAAAGAACTTTATAATGGATCACGGGAGAGCGGTGGACCAAAGACGCTTTGAATTCCATTTTGAAGATGGACCCGCTGATGCCGTTCTTGCCGCGCTAACACCTTATCAGAACGCCGACGGTGGTTTCGCCCACAGTCTGGAACCTGACATCAGGACACCGTTCTCGTCTGCGATTGTGACCACAATAGGTTTCCAGATTCTCAGAGAAATTCAAGCACCTGCAAGTCACATATTGGTCCGGAAAGGAATTCAGTATTTCATCGCCACCTATGAGGAATCCCGACAAGTATGGCCCATCGTTCCCCCCGAAGTGGATGATGCACCTCACGCGCCTTGGTGGAATTATGAGAATAGTCCCGAAACTTTCGATCAATTTCTGGTCAACCCCCGCGTTGAGATTGTCGGATATTTGCATGAATTTAGCGATGGCGTGCCGACGAAATTGCTGACGACATTAACAACTGCTGTTTTGGAGCATCTGGATACCCTACCGGACGAAATGGAAATGCATGATTCCCTCTGTTTCGTAAGGCTCGCGGAAACGGAGGCTCTGCCGAAGAGGGACAAGGTCTGGGCAAAACTCGCTCGATCGGCAGCGCATAGTGTTGCCAGGACCCCGGAGCAGTTGACTGACTATGTTCTTAAACCTCTGTGGTTGGTGCCCTCCCCGGAATCCCCCTTAGCTGCTGGGCTCAAGGATGAAGTGGAGATGAACTTGGACTTTGAGATTGAACAGCAGGGCGAGGACGGCTCTTGGTCCCCGAATTTCTCATGGGGAGATCAATATCCAGAGGCGTGGCGAACTGCCAAACGGGAATGGCAATCGAGGTTCACGGTCGATACTTTGAAAACACTGAAAGATTTTGGTCGCATTGAGTAAATAGAACGATAAAGCGCAATGCACGCCTACATCCCCAACCTAAAGCATCGGGGCTTGGCGGGAAGATTGATAACCAATTATAGTAAAGTCCGAAAATATGTAGATAGGTTTTCAAGAAAGAAAACCCTCACCGCCGCTGGCGATGGAGTTTTTGCTTGGGTGTTTCCCCTAGTATCCTCGCCTTCCTGTAATGTTGAAATAATTGTGAACTTTACCATAAAAGAGAGATTTTCAAAGTTATGAATATTATCTGTACTGGAATTAGTTGTTCAGGCCGCAGAGAATTAATGGAGGAATTTGAGACGTTCTGTATCCAAAAGGAATTGAACATTGGTTTTTTCAACGTTGGCGATTTTATTCATTCTATCGCAGCGAAATCTGATGTCCATTTCACAGAAAAAGTTCTTGATTCGGATCCTGTCGTTCTATCATTAGCACGACGCAACGCTTTCTATGAAATTGCACGACGCGCCGAAGCCTATGAACACGCCATCATTGGGCTACACACCTGCTTTAGGTGGCGCGGCACCCTCATTGAGGGGTTTTCCTTTGAAGATATTGAAATTATACCGCCTGATCTCTTTATCAACGTCGTTGACAATATCACCGATATATCAGCACGGATGGAAGAAACGACACAATGGTCGGGGATGGGAAAGGCGACCCTTAATGTCTGGCTGGACGAGGAGGAGTTATTGACAAGGCAACTCGCAAAGTTTTCAAAAAAGCGGCATTACACTATTGTTAGACAACAGAAATTTGATGATTTTTATGAGTTACTCTTTTCTTCCAAACCGAAATTTTATCTTAGCTATCCTATTATGGTGTTGGAAGAAACCCCGGAGGAGATTCAGAAAATCCGTGAACTTGGCGAAAAATTACAGCATTCTTTTATTGTCTTTGACCCGCTTTCAATCCAAGATATGGAACTGATTGCCTCAGCAGAGAATAGGAGTGAAGGAAAACAGAGTATGCCAACGACTATAGGTGAGATGGATGAGTACGTGGATGTGGTTGAGCAGATTAAAACACGGACCATTTCTCGGGATTACCAGTTTATTCACCAAAGCGACTTTATGGTTGTCATCTATCCCACGGACAAATTGTCGCCCGGTGTTCTCAGTGAAATGAATTATGCTGCCCATCATAATAAGCCAGTGTATGCACTTTATACCGGAGCGAGAAGTATCTTCTTTGAAAAATTGTGTGAGCGTATCTTTGACACATTTGAGGAGTTGGTGGACTTTCTAAACATAACTTATCAAGCATCAGCCCCTCGTGAACGCGAAAAATGAACTTGAGCCTATCTCATATCTTACGTTACCGGTATAAGCTGCAATCGCTTGGGGTCAAACAAAAAACTTGAGTTGAGAATAAGCCGGATTCTGTATGTGATGATCATTCATCTGGGATGGATGTTACCATCCACCTCAAGCGGTTACCTGGGGACAAGACGGGCAATCTTTACGCGTCCCCCATTTACCTTGCTCCAGATGGGGTTTACCAAGCTCCATAAGTCACCTTACGGACTGGTGCGCTTTTACCGCACCGTTTCACCTGTACAACACCCTCGGGTATTGTAGTCTACTTTCTGTTGCACTTTCCATAGCGTCACCGCTCCTGGGGGTTACCCAGCATCCTGCCCTGCGGAGTCCGGACTTTCCTCATCCCGATCATAAAATTATGTTCGAGACGCGACCATCTACTCAACTCAAGCCTTCCTATTATACCCTATCTAACAACTTAAAGGCAATGAAATCGGAAAATGTTTCAGGGGGATTCAGTTTATCAAGAAAATAAAAGGCGCGCTTTGAAAGCGCGCCTATAATTTATTTATTCAAACCAGAAATTAGGAGCATCCACTCGTCGCACCACAGTTCGTGCAGCGATAGCAGACACCACTTCTGAGCATGAGTGCACCACACTCAAGACACGGCGGTGCATCCGCATGTTGCAGCGCAATCCGCTTCTCATGTGCCACCCAGGAGTCAGTCTCACCGTTACTCCCATGTCCATACGGATGAAGTTCCTCAGGAGGCACCATCTCTTCATCCATATCTATCATGTTGGCACCTACCTGCTGCGGCTCCTGAGAAAGAAACTGTGTACCAAGCCACCGGAAAACGTAATCTATAATCGACTTCGCCATCGGAATATCAGGGTTAGCCGTAAAGCCTGACGGCTCAAACCGGACATGACTGAACTTATTGACGAGCGATTCTAACGGGACACCGTACTGCAATGCAATAGAGGTGAGGACCGCAACAGAATCCATCAGCCCAGAAACGGCTGTGCCTTCTTTGCTCATACGGAGGAAGACTTCTCCAGGGCTACCATCTTCATAAAATCCAACATGAATATAACCCTCATGACCACCAACGCTAAATTTATGCGTGAGAGAAGGACGCGTATCTGAGAGACGCTTCCTGATCGGACGTTCAACAGCAGTATCAGTAATAGCCTCATCCGTTTCACTTTCCGCATCCTGTTGGCTTCGAGTTGAAAGCGGTTGGCTGCCTTTGCTGCCGTCCCGATAAACGGCGAGGCATTTGACCCCACGCCGCCACGCTTCCACGTATAAAGTCTTGATGTCCTCTACCTTTGCGTCGTGCGGGACGTTGACGGTCTTGGAGATAGCACCGGAGATAAAGGGTTGCACAGCCGCCATCATTTTCAAGGGGCCCATGTGGTTTATATAACGAGTTCCATGCTTACCACACTGGACAGCGCAATCGAAAACCGGATAGTGCATCGGTGAAAGATGGGGTGCGCCCTCAACGGTGCCTGTTCCACAGATAACCTCTTCAGCCATACTAATCTCATCTTCGTCAAATCCGAGTGTAGAAAGCAGGTCAAAACTCGGATCCGCCGCTTCTTCCTCAGTTATACCTAACCGTTCAAGGCACTCTTCACCAAGGAAACCGGGGGCAAAGGCGAGATTTAAGTCAAATGCACTCGGCAGCATCTCCGCAACACGAGCAATATCTTCCTGTGTGAACCCTTTCCGTTTCAACGTGTCCAGATTGATATGCGGTGTCCCTTCAAAAGTACCTGTCCCAACAATGTACGTAATAATTGCCTCAGTCTGCTGGAGCGTGTAATCCAAGTTTTGCAGGGCATCGCGAACACTCTGGTTGACAATCTTCATGTATCCGCCGCCAGCCAACTTCTTGAATTTGACAAGGGCAAACTCTGGTTCGATTCCCGTTGTATCACAATCCATCAAGAAGGAGATCGTTCCTGTCGGAGCAATAACACTAATTTGGGAATTTCGATACCCCGTCTGTTCACCTTTCTCAAGACAGCGATCCCAATCCGCCTTTGCCGCGTCTAACAGGTCGGACGGACACGCCGCTGGATCAATGCTGTAGGCAGCATCGCGGTGCAGCCGCATAACGTCCAACATCGAGTCCTCATTTTTCGCGTAGCCATTAAAAGCCCCGATGCTCTCAGCGATCTCCGCACTTGTGTGATATCCGTGCCCGCTCAGAATAGCAGTAATAGCACCCGCATAAGCAAACGCCTGTTCGCTGTCGTAAGGGATACCTAAACGCATCAAGAGTGCACCCAAATTAGCATAACCGAGCCCAAGCGGACGATAGTCGTGAGAACGTCTCGCTATATTGCCTGTTGGATAAGAAGAGAGATCCACTATGATTTCCATCGCAGTAGCAAATATCCGAACAGTGGCGCGAAAGGCATCAATATCAAAGTTGTTATCATCTTTCAAGAATTTGGCGAGGTTAATGCTTGCAAGGTTGCAGGCAGAATCGTCTAAGAAGAGGTATTCACTACACGGGTTACTCGCATTAATCGGACCCGTGTTTTTACACGTATGCCACTTCTGAATCGTGCTATCAAATTGAACACCAGGATCCGCGCATGCCCACGCCGCATAAGCGATCTTTTCCATCAGTGTCCTGGCATCATACTCATCGGCGACTTCGCCACTCGTTCGATACGTGGTCTTCCAAGAGTCTCCCTGTAGGTAGGCATTCATGAAGTCATCAGGAATCCGGACAGAGTTATTACTATTCTGCCCACTGATTGTGCTGTACGCCTCACCATTGAAGTCCGCAGGATATCCCGCGGCAATAAGTGCCTTCGCTTTATCCTCTTCCTTCAACTTCCAATCAATGTAGTCGGCGATCTCTGGGTGATCCATATCAAGGATAACCATTTTGGCTGCTCGCCTCGTGGTGCCACCGGATTTGATACTGCCTGCCCACCGATCAAAACCTTCAAGGAAGGAAAGTACCCCTGAACTCTCACCGCCGCCAGAGAGGAGTTCTCCCTTCGCCCGAACTTTACTGAAGTTAGAACCCGTACCACTCCCGTATTTAAAGAGTCGCACTTCAGCCTTCTGAAGTTCAAGCATGGAGTCCAAGGAGTCGTCAACGCTTTGAATGAAACAGGCGGAATTTTGCGGATGTTGATATGCATTGGTAGTGACTTCGACTTTTTCTGCGTCTCGGTCCCAATAGTAGTTACCACCGCCCCCCTCAATATTATATTCGTGCCACAAACCGCAGTTAAACCAGACAGGCGAGTTGAAGGCACCGCGCTGTGTGACGAGGATATGCGTCAATTCCATCTCAAACGTCTGCGCGTCTTCGGAACTTGCGAAATAGCCCCCGAGTTCTTCTCCCGCGCGACGCAGCGTACGCGCAACACGGGTAACCAACTGACGAACGCTATCCTCCGATTCTACACCGGGGACCCCAGCCTTACGGAAATATTTTGATGCCGCAATATCCGTCGCGAGTTGCGTCCAGTTCACTGGCACTTCAACCTGGTCCTGTTTAAAGATGACATCACCCTTCTCATTGTAAATGACCGCGTCGCGGCGTTCCCACTCCAACAAATCATAAGGATGAACGCCGGGCGTGGTAAAATAGGGTGTGAAAGTGAGTCCCATCCGATCACCTCCGGAGGTTGTCCCTTCATCAACCCCTTTCGGATTATCAACCGTCATATCATACCTCTCTGGTTAGTGGCGCACCGCAAAAAGTGCACCCATGAAAACCTGTTATGATGATGCGCGCTTCGCACCGCGCCTATTATTTAAAGATACTCTTAGTTATGATTAATTTTCTTTGAGAACAATCCGATGATAACGTTTCTTGCCAGCACGGAGGAGCAGCGCATTGTCTTCAAGTAGGTCGCTACCAACAACCATATCTATCGAACGGTACTGCTTTTCGTTGATGTAGGCACCGCCCTGTTGAACAAGCCGTCGCGCTTCGCTCCGCGAATTCGCCAATCCAATTTCATGAAACAACGTCATGATTGGAATACCGCCATCAAGCCGTTCCGCTGCGATAACCGATGTCGGTATCTCAGCCTCATCAAGGTTACCGCCACCAAACGCAGCGCGCGACGCTGCTTGTGCTTTATCTGCCTCTGCCTTTCCGTGTGCAAGTTGTGTAGCCTCATACGCGAGGACCTCTTTTGCTTCCCGAATCGCTTCATCTTCCAAGCCGCTGAGTCGTCGGATCTCATCCATCGGAAGAAAGGTAAAATACGCTAAAAATCGGGAAACATCTCGGTCATCTACGTTGATCCAGTACTGATAAAATTCATACGGCGATGTCCGCTCAGCATCCAGCCAAACTGCGCCACCTGCAGTTTTTCCCATCTTCGCTCCGTTCGCTGTCGTGAGCAGTGGAAAAGTGACCGCGTAAACCCGTTCGCTTTCAATCCGGCGGACAAGACCGACACCAGCAAGGATATTGCCCCACTGATCGTCCCCACCGAGCTGAAGTTGACACCCATATTCACGAAAAAGATATAAATAGTCGTAGGCTTGGAGTAGTTGATAGTTAAATTCAAGGAATGAGAGACCGAGTTCGCGGTCAAGTCGTTGTTTATAACCTTCAGCACGGATCATCTCATTGACTCGAAAGTGTTTACCAATGTCACGTAGAAATTCGATGTAATTTATAGAAAGCAGCCAATCAGCGTTGTTGAAGAAACCACCCACTCTCGACGGAACCTGTGAGTTTTCGGAACTTGTGAGTGTATTATCAAGATTTAAGTAGCGTTGCAGCTGGGCAAGAATATCCTTGCCGTTTGCCGAAATTTGTTCTTGCGACAACATTGGACGCATTTCGGTCTTATCAGTCGGATCACCTATCATGGTTGTGCCGCCACCGATGATTGCGATCGGCTTATGCCCTGCACGCTGTAGGTGTGCCATCGCCATTATCGGGACAAGACTCCCAACATGCAAACTCGATGCTGTCGGATCAAAACCGACGTAGTAGGTAACCTGCTTTCCTGCTAACAAGCGCGCGACCTGTTTAGCGTCTGTGACCTGTTTGATAAAGCCTCGTTCGTTCAGGGCTTCAAAAACGTTGTCCATTTTTTGTCCTGTTTCAATTTAGATTTTTTTCGGTTTTATTAAAGGAATTCGATCAGCGTGGTTCTCATCTCAATCCGGACCTACGAGCAGTTTCCACACCGAACACACAAGAGATACAATGGGGAATTTAATAGAAAATTTATGCTTGCAACCTGATACAAAAATTGAGGATAAGGATTTCTTACCGAAATATCCTTAGTCAATATTATATGGAATTTTTGTAGCTCTGACAAGTAATTTTTATCTTACACTTTTGACGTTTTTTTAATTTTTGAGATTAACCCAAAGCGACCTCAACGCGTCTGTAGATATCTTGCAAACGGAGTTCGCAGCCTACAGAGCGCAGCGACAGCACATCTTCAAGTTCCGCGAATTCGGTCTGTAGCCATTCATTCTCTTGACGACGATAATGTTCAACGTAAACTTTGTCTTGGGAGATGAGAATGTAATCTTTTAGGGAAGTAATTTGCTGATAATGCTCAAATTTCTCACCTTTATCATAAGTTTCAGTTGAGGGTGAAAGTACCTCCACTATGACAGTCGGATTGAGGAGCGTGTCAAAAATATTATCCTCAGGAACGGGTTCGCCGCAAACAACGACAACATCCGGGTAAAAGTAGGAGTCTATTTCGGTAACCTTCACCCGCATATCACTGGTGGCGACCCGACACTCACCATCCATCAACTGAATGTTAAGATGAGTTGCTATATTCACCGTGATGAAATTATGCGCGAAACTTGCCCCGGACATGGCGACTATCTGTCCATCCAGGTATTCGTGTTTCGTAGTCGCCTTGCGCTCAAAAGCGAGGTATTCTTCAGGTGTCAGATACGTTTGTGCTGCAACAGACGACATGCCTCCCTCCATAAATCTTGCTTCAGATGCCTAAACGGGTTGAAGCAGAGCCAGTTCCAAGATTCAAACCAGCTGAAAAAACAGAGCTATTCCTCATCATCCTCTGCATAAGAATGCCCACCGAAGATTGCACGGACCTGTTTCGCTGTCTTCGGACCTGAAAGCAGCTTCCCAATCCGATCACCCTCCTCTTCGAGTAGTGCCTTGACATTCGTGAGCACCGCCTCCAGTTTGTCCGCTGGAAACTTGCATGCACCGTTTTCATCCATGTGGATAATCTCACCCGGCGCGACATCCATCCCCGCTATTGAGACCGGCACATTGACAGATTGAACCGCCATCGCCCCGTGTCCAGGTGTGATGCCGCTTAACAGATACTGGAACTCCATTGGTCGGATTTCGTCGATATCGCGTGACGGACCATTTGAGATCGCTCCGAGGCAGCCTATTGACTTCATTGCTGCTGTCATGTTGCCACCCGCTAAGCCGACTTTATTTTTCAATTCGGGTGGAAACTTCTGCTCAAATGCAAAGATTGTCGGTTGCTTGGAGGCACCTAACGCATCAATGACATCCATAAACGAAAGCTCAGAATAGTTCGGATCGGGTACACCGTAAACGCACGTCACTGCATATCCAGCGATGGCACCGAGTTCAGGGTACATACACCGGATAGTGGTATCTGTGTACCAATTTTCCGTCCACGGATTGTAAAGTCCAAGGCAGAGAGGATTCCCCGGATAGGTAGCAACCACATTCGTAATCGAAGGCGTATCATATTTGCGCAATTCTGCCAACATTTCCTGTTCTGTTAATGCCATTTTTCTAATTTTCCTTGCGGTTAAACGACGTGCGTTTGGACTTTTAGGTGCGTTCCTTATATCCGCTCTCCATTACATTACGACCTACAGGTTTGGGACTAAGGAACACCTCTTAACTGAAAACTGATAACTGAAAACTGAAAACCACTTAGACAGGCATTGTCCGACCGGCGTATGCCCGTCCGATGCGTGCAGCTTCTTCGCCGCCACCGGTGATCCGCACACCAGCGTCAATGCTCGCCTCAATTGTATCAGGGGACGCGCTCTCCAAAAATTTAATACCAGTCGCTTTGCATGCTGCAAAGACGCGATTTCGAGCATCTTCTAATTCCTGTGGACGTGGGCTTGGCGGATTTTTATAGCCGAACGAAAAACTCATATCACCAGGTCCCCACTCCGCAAAACCAATTCCGGGAACCTGCGCGGTGATTTCAACGTTCGCCAATGCACGCTTATTTTCAAATTTGAGACCCAACAGGAGTTCGCCATCTGGATTCAACGGCCACGGATCGGCAACATCCAGGTATTCGTTAGCGGAAATGCCCCATATAGGTGCAGCGGAGCCTTGCCCTGCAGAGCCGCGCCTCCCCACATCTAATTGGGTGCCAACACCGATTGTCTGGAACGGATAGCGACACGCCTCAACAAATGCTTTAACCGCCTCTGGAGATTCGGCATGACAAAGCAGTAAGCCGTGCACACCGCGCGCGAGGAGTTGCCGCATCTGCCAACCGTTGGCACGAATTACATCCGCGCTGATGCCATCCACCGGTAATTCAACAATGACAGCTGGGGTCTTGTGTCCGCTATTGGTGGGACCACCATCAGCAAGACCACGCATGAAACTATCCAATCCGGAGAGATCGAAACTCCCGTGCTCCA
Source organism: Candidatus Poribacteria bacterium (assembly GCA_026702755.1). Taxonomy (NCBI): domain Bacteria; phylum Candidatus Poribacteria; species Candidatus Poribacteria bacterium. The sequence continues at coordinate 57,114 of JAPPBX010000069.1, forward strand.
TGCCGACATTGATATAGTCTGCCCAAGTTTTTGCCATCGCGCGGCCCGCGTCATAGTTCAGCTCCGCGCCTGTGTGACTGCCGGTATAGAAAACAGGCAGGTCATCTGCTAACAATTCAATCGCTTTATTAACGCGTTTCGGCATTACGGATTCTCCTTCTAATTTGCAGTATATAACGTGCAATACATGAAAAACGGTTTCGAGTATTTTCGATTTTGCCCTTTAAAAAGTTTATAGAAAATGCAACAATCTGTCAATATAATTTTTTAAGAAACCGCCCGTGATGAAAATCAAAAATCTTGAAATTCCTTGACAAATCAGGGGATATTGGATAGATTAAAAAAACGAACTACACATTAAAAAACTTCTTTAAGGAGTGGTCAGTATTGTGAGAGCACTTGTCGTTAAATCCCTACCAGATAAACGGCGCGAAAAGGTTGTTGTCAACGATTGGAAAGAGCCAGCATCGCCTAACCGGAACGAGGTACTGTGTCAAGCCGTATTTACGGGACTTACCAACGGTACGGAACGGAATCAACTGATCGGTGGTAACTATTCAACCTCCGATGATCGGCTACCAACTACCGATGGATACCAGAACGTAGGCAGAGTTATTGAGATAGGACCGGATGTAACAAAACTTCAGATTGGCGATCTCATCTATGCCAGTGTGAACCATGTGGAACGGTTCACCATCCCAGAAGACGGACTCCTGCTAAAATTGCCAGAAGACGTTGACCCAGGTGAGGCTGCCCTCTTCGGTATTTCTGGTGTCGCAATGCACTGTTGTCGGCGCGTCAATCCGCGCATCGGAGAAAAAGTACTTATTGTTGGACAGGGCTGCATCGGCATGTTCGCGGCACAGATCATCTACGCTATGGGTGCCCGCGTCACCGTCTGTGACATCGAAGAATCCCGACTCGAACAGATTCGTCAATTGGGTGTCGCCGAACATGTCCTTAATACAAGTAACGACGGTTGGCAGGAACAGATTCAAGACGGAGAATTTGATGCCGTGATGGATTTCGCGGGTGTTCCAGAGATGGTCACACCGATGATCTACGCGTGTAAAACCCGTGGCAGACTCCTCTTAGTCGCCGGACGGTTCGATGTCAATTACACCTTTAATGTCGGGCAAGGTAAAGAGATCTGCATCCTCCAGTGCAGCCATTTTACGTGTGATGATTTGGAAAACCTCTGTCGGCTGCTCCGTCAAGGTTCTGTCAAGATTGCACCGTTGATTCGACATCGGGTGAACGTCGATGAAGCACCACAGATATATAATTTGCTCCGCGATGAACCGATGCGTTTGTTAGGCACCGTATTTCAATGGGAATAAAAACGGTGTGGTTTTGCGGTGTACCATAACTGTCAATTTTAGAAAACCTGCGTTGTAACGGTGTAGGTTGGGTTGAACGGGCAGGACCAAACGCTAACAACTCAAAGAAAACCTATGTTTGGGTAGGATATCCTCCATCGCAGAGATGCCGAGTGAAACCCAACGTTTTTCTGTGTGCTTTCTTGAGATGTAAAGGTATAAAGTTGGGTTTCGCTGGATTGTTGAGTGGAGATAAGGCAAGGTCGGATTTCAGGCGTATTTGGACCACCATATTCCGCTTTTCGGTTCCGCTCAACCCAACCTACGGGACTCCCGGACTAAAGGAAGCCCATTGAAAAAACGTTTAAAATCCGCGTAATCCGCGCCATCCGCGTAATCCGCGATTCAGACAATTAAACATTATTAAATTCTTAATCTTCATATAATCCCGCCAATCTTTAGGTGTCCAATTACCCGAAGTTATCTACAAACAGCCCTACTTAAACCCCTCTGAAAATTTTAAATGAAAAAAAAGTGCAACTTTTTTGCAACTCGTTTGTAGTAACGACAACCTCAAAATGCGCGGAGTTGAAAAATGACAGAAGATAAATTTCTTGAGCTTGTCCATAAACACAAGTCTCAAATTTATCAACACACCCTCTATCTACTCAAAAATCGAGAAGATGCAGAGGATATAACACAAGAGACATTCATCAAGGCGTGGGAACACCGTTCCAAATTGCGTCCGAAGACCGCACGTTCATGGATGCTAAAATGTGCACAGAACCTCTGTTTCAATCTGCTAAAGCGACACAAATTTCAGGTGCATTTAACAGAAACAGACGATACAGACGTTGGAACAGAACTCGAAACTTTAATGAATGCACATTCTGATCGGTCAAATCCGACACCAGATGAAATTGTGATTGAGCAAGAACTCAAAGAGTCCGTACATTGTGCCATTAAAAAATTGCCGCCAGATATGCGCTCAGTGATAATTATGCGGGAATTGAACGGCATGAGTTTCAAAGAGATTGCAGAAGTCTTAGAACAACCCGAAGGTACTGTGAAATCAACAGCATTTCGTGCTCGCAAGAAATTGCGGGAACTACTGCATCCTTACTGGAGAAATGACGAATGAACCAATTTACCTCCCATCAAGAGCCAACTTGTACGGAAGTTCAGGATACCTTAGAAGCGTATCTTGACAATGAATTGGATGCAGACACATACGCGACAGTAGAAGCACACATCGCATCCTGTTCAATGTGTCAGGATGAAGTTCGCTTCGCTCAAGCAATTAGTGGAGCATTACATGAACTTCCGAAACCAGAGCCACCGCCGGAAATCTTCAACGCGGTTGAGGCTTACGTTCGCGCGCATCCCAACAAGGAACCAAAGTGGCTAAATCGGATATTCCAACTGTTCACCTTCTCGGGTGATTTAACTTCGGTACTCACTCGTGCAGGTGCGTTGGCGTGCCTCATCGGAATCGCTCTGTTTGGTACCTATCAATACCAACAGCACCTGAAAGTGCAACAAGCCTCACGTGACTTGGCTTATGCGCTTGGTAAGTTGAATTACGCCGTGGAGCGAACAGGTAACGTCGTCAGCGAAAAACTCCCAGATGTACAGATTAATGAGGCATCAGGTCGTCCTTTGGCGCAGATCGAAAAAGCCTCTCGCAGTGCTTTGAAACAGAAAAACAGTATTTCATCAGCACTTCACCGAGGTCTGGATAGCCTTCACAGTTTCCCTCAGAACACTTTAGGTCCAGAACATCAACGCTCACAGCAAAAAGGAGAAACCCCATGAAAAAATCCACCCTTACAGCCCTTTTAATAGGTATAGCCTTTTTAATAGCCTGCTGTTTCTTCACAAACGGGCACGCCCTGAACAACGACGTAACAGAGACAGTCCGTGGTAAAATAGAAATGAATCTGCCAGATTCCCCTGTCCCCAAAGTTGAAATTAACTTGGATAAGAGTCTCTTGGACCTCTTTATCAGTTTCGGTATCGCAAGCAACCCGAAACTTGCCGGAGATAAATCGGTAGATTTGTCGGAATATGCGACGTATACCGAAATGCTAAAAGGTGCCTCCATCCGGACCTACGATAAAGAGACGAAAGACCTCAACCGGATAGTCGACCATTATCGTGGCATACTTGAAAACGAGAAGTGGGAACATCTCGTCAAAATCAGGGACAAATTCAATCTCAGTCTGCTCTACGACGAAAAACCGGGCATACTGCACGGTATCTTCGTTATGTTCACAGATGACGGAAATTCAAACTTCGTAAATATCTATGGAGAGATCGACTTTCAGAAACTCGGTACGCTATTTGGACAACTTCTGGAATCTAATTCGGAAGAGGCGATCTCTAAAGCGGTTCGCAGTTGGACAAACGCCTCCGTGCCTCAACAGTGGGTAGCAAGAATTAACTCCGAAAAGCTGGACAGTGCCCCGAAACCAGAAACCACAACAACCGACCGCTAAAGTCCCGTAGGGGCGGGGTTTCCCCGCCCGTCATCAAAAGGAGTAAAACCCATGAAACTGCAAAAGCACCTTATACGACTGTTCACACTGCTGTTTTTAGTCTTATCGTTGGCACTGACGCATTCAGCAGTTGCACAACAGGACAAACCCGATAAAAAAGGACTCATCCTCTTCGATTTCCCAGAGCCGCTTGAGGCAAAAGTCGAGGTTAACTTAACCGCAAAACTCATCAATTTAGTCACCAAATCGGTGAGCAATCAACCAGAGGTCGTCGAGTTGATTCAGATGTTAGACGGCATCTATGTCCGTACCTACGATAGAACGACTATTGATGAGAAGAAATTAGTTAACTATTTCAAGGATAAACTCAAAAAGGATGAGTGGGAGGTCCTTGTCAAGATTGAGGAAAAAAGTGAAACGGTGGAAATCAACCTACTGTTTGACGAAGAGAAAGTTTACGGGATTTTCGCTATCATCATCCCGAAAAGGTCTGGAGAAGCCACCTTTGTCAACATCGTCGGAGAGATCGCACCAGAGCGCATTGAGGAGTTGCTCGGAAATCTAAGCAATTTCGGTGCGATAGACATCGATTTTGGAGACAAATTGAAGGGGCAATGGAAAAGAGAAGACCCGCGAGAGAAAGCGATAGTCATGATTCTCGGTAGTGCATTTTTCACAAATCCGGGAATCAATAGATTCAACTATAGAATGGATGATGTCCTCGCTCCGGAACGCCAAAGCGAAATGGCACAACTGATATCTCAAATTAAAGCGTTTAATCCTACCAAGATAGCTGTTTATGCGGACGACAGCTATGATGCGGAGCTTAACGCAAACTATCAAAACTACTTGGAAGGCACCTACGAACGCACACGGCGGCTGGAGGACCAAATCGGCTTTCCATTAGCACAACAGATGGGACACCCGAAACTTTACTGTGTTGCTGACTGGCCCGAACACAGGCCGATTATTGATGAAATCGATCGGAGTTTAATGGACTACGACGCGTTCGCGGAAGCACACAATCAGGCATATCTCCTACCGAGCATATCTTCGAGCGATGAAAAAGTTCGGCAGAGTGCAGATGGCACACTCTGGGTCGAACGTGTGGGATACGAACCTCTAATTGATATGTATATCCGGATTAACGAGCCTGAAGAACTCCGCGCCGGCCATCAATTATACCTGCGCACCGCACGCATTGGACTCAAAGACCAATACCCGGGTGCGAATTGGGTTTCACATTGGTGGTATGCGCATAATCTCAAGAATTTCGTGAACATCACCCGAATCACTGAGTCTACCGATGATCGCATTCTGCTGATTATTGGTGCTGGACATGTCTATCTGATTCAGCAGTTCCTTGAGGATTCGGGAGATTACATCGTCGAAAGTCCGCTGCAATACTTAAATCCAACAGCAACCAATTGATAAACTCCAAGTTTGCGACAGCGTTAGCGGACATAAAACAGGAATGCGCTGAGACATCGAGACCCTGAAACGAAGGCAGTGTCTCAGTGTAGAACGGAGAAACACGCACATGAAACCCACAGTCATGGTTCTCGGCACTTATCACATGGCAAATCCAGGGGCGGACGCTGTTAACTTTGAGGCGGATGAGGTCTTGGCTCCTAAAAGACAGCGCGAACTACAACAACTCGTTGAACAGCTCGCGCGATTTAATCCGACCAAGATAACCATTGAGTAGGAGGACTCACAATATGGGCACAAAACAGGTACAAACCAACGAATTCCCAAAGCATCCTTTTCCACAGAAACGTCCAGACGTAAAAATTGTTGAGAGCGACGATCGGATCTCTGAAGTTAACTGTTCGGAACTTCAATGGTGGTTTGCTGTTCCAGAGATGGGTGAACCCCACTTCCGGGCTGAGTATGATGCCAATACACTGGAACTCGACGTAATTGTAGAAATGACCCCTACCGCATCCGCGACAATTCGGGGCATCAATTGCGTAGAACTCCGAGTCGAAGAATGGTTGGTACCAAGGGACTGGCCCCCAGGGGGTGTTCCAGATCTGATGTATGCAACGATTGACGATACCTATACAAGATGGATTTCCGTTGTTGATACAATAGATGGGAAAAGGGTATCCAACACAATAGGAGATGATGGGTTTGAAGAGCAGTGGGGTGGTCCCGCGCAACGTCGGATCGTAGACGATGGTCGTTACCAACTTCAAGCTGATGGTTCGTACAAAATTACCGACGGTCAGGGGTTCGGAGCAGGCACATACGATGTGACAATCGGTGAAAATACTTTTCACTGTCTCCGCGTCTTAGATGTTGACATTTCCGACCCACACGGCGGTGAACTTGCGGAGGTTTTTGTTGAAAGCAGTAATGGACGCACAGTTTTCTTCAGACGCTATGACGGTCGCTACTTACGAGGACATGATTTGGTGGCCAAATATCCAAACAATCGCCGTATTGTCATCAATGATGTCGTCTATGTCCACAGCGATTGCAGCGGATGGTCACACGATCAGTTGACATCTTTCTCTCTGCGCCCAATCTCTTAATTGGAGGTCCATCACGGATGAACCATTCAGTCAAAGCAGAACAGGGCTTTTGAGCAAGTAAAACTTACGTAAATTTTCCACCTGTAGACGCGGTTTTATGAAGATTAAAAATTCAGTTCAGTGATGTGTAGTGTTAATTTTTAGAATTGGGTTTCTGTAAAAAGCGAATCTCTTAATTTTTTCCACTATGCACCTATTCTTCCTCAAAATCGCACCCTTAATTATTAGGACTTACGCAATTTTCTAATGAGGCCCTACGACCCGCATACCATTGGCGAGGTTTAAAACCTCGTCAGCAAAGGGAGCTGCGTAAGTCCTGGTTTAAACAGGCATTGTAATGAGGGGCAGAGAAATGAAACTGTACGAAGGAATTTCAACAGGACTCGTTGCCATTTTTCAGGAAAAAATGCGTTCGGCGTTAACAATGTTGGGTATCATCATTGGGATTGCTGCCGTCCTCGCAATGCTCGCTATCGGCGATGGTGCGAAGCGCATCGTCATGCAAGAGTTTGAAAAGTTTGGCGGTCATTTTTTCGTCCGTCGGAATCCGTGGATCTGGCGCGGCGACCGCGTATTTCCAAACCGCAGCGGTGAACACCTGAAATACGAAGATGTTTTAACTATTGAAGCCGAATGTCCGTCTGTTGCATCCGTGATACCGAGTATTAGTAATGAAGTACTCGCACAAGCTGAAGGTGGTGCGACAAAATGGACAGAGTATAATGGTGTCAATTCTTATTTTCCGATAGGGATGCAGTGGCAGATTCAACAGGGACGTTTCTTTTCGGAGGATGAATTCAGCAACCGTAGAAAAGTCTGTGTACTCGGTAGAGAAGTCGCAGTTGAACTGTTCGGAAACCAAAATCCGATCGGCACAGAAATCAGACTCTCACTGCAAGGTGGAAGACCCGACCGATTTCGCATCACCGGCGTTATGGCTGAACGCGGCACAAGCCTTCAATACGGATTCAGCTGGGACGATGTCGTGTTCATACCTCTAACCACCGCACAAGACAGATTCAAAGGCAAACGCCACGTCAATTATATCAACATCAGAGCAGTAGACAACGATTCCATCGAAAAAGCCGCTGAAGAAGTGACAGCCGTTCTAAGAAAACGACATCGCAATCAAGACGACTTCTTTGATATTAGTTTTGCGACTGCAGCTGTAAAAGAACTGGATAAAATCAGCCGCATCATCAAAATCATGCTTAGCAGCATTGCCGGGTTTTCACTGTTTGTAGGCAGTGTCGGAATTATGAACATGATGTTGGTTTCAGTGAACCAACGCACCCGTGAGATTGGTATCCGTCGAGCTATTGGCGCGAAACGGCGGGATATTTTCTCGCAGTTTTTGATTGAGGGGGTTGTGATGTGTGGTATCGGAGGCTTATTGGGTATTGGACTTGGCATAGGGATTGGATATGCCTGTTCAAACATCGCCGTCAAAATCGTTAAGGTTGTTCCGCAATGGCCCGTCGTGATCTCACCACAATGGATGGCAGTTTCTGTTAGCATTTCAGCGTGCATTGGTATTGCTTTTGGGCTTTATCCGGCTGTGAGAGCCTCACAAATCTCACCAATTGAGGCATTGAGAACAGAATAAGACCAAATTTCACATCGAATTCTGTTCACCTGCAACTATTGTCGTCAAGCAATATTCAATAATAACTTTCAGGTTTTTCAGAAGATTGGAAAACAAGAAAATATGGAACAAACCCTCGTGTTGCTTGCGTCCACACTGCCTATCTTCCAATCCATAGGTAGACCAAAACTGGAATTTTAAGCCTGAATATTGCTCAAGCAATATTAAATAATCTGATATTTATCAGAGTTATCAAGGAGGCAGTAATCATCAAGAGATGACAGGTAT
>JAPPBX010000070.1 GCA_026702755.1 Candidatus Poribacteria bacterium
AACGCGCACGGAATCGTCTAAAGGAGCATGAAAACATGATTCAAGAAACACTCGGCAGCGTACACTTGCCTGCCAACTTTACCGAGAATATTATGCGACAAACTGCTAATATAAAGCCAGCAACTCCTGTGAGCAGTAGGCCTTTAGTGCCGGTGGCACTCTCTACTGCAACAGCCGTTTTTATTTTTCTCATGATGGGTGTGGGTTCGCAATACCTCGCCCGCTTTCAGAAGCCCTATAACCTGAACGCGCAGTCGGAAACCACCGTTGAAATCATTGATGCGCCGATTGTCCTTGATACACAAGCAAAGCCGGATTTACGGAACCAATCCGGACGTTTTGATACCACCGGTAAAAGCAGCAGTGCCGGTCCCCAAGTCTCCGAACCCGTGCTGCTTGCCGCTGCACAGATAGAAAAGGAGACGCGTCCGTCAACAAAACAGCAGTGGATACAAGCAAGCGGTCCTGAAAAAGCGGGTTCAGTATCGGGCGTATTAGTAAGTTCATGGGGGGATGTCTATGCGACTTCTAAAATCGGTATCTACAGATTAGCACCAGATGCCACTGCCTGGACGCTCGTGAGTCCGCTCCCTCCAGAGGTTACCACAGACAACCACGGAATACCGATGGCAGAACGAAACGATACACTCTATCTTGTTTTTCCTGATAGTGTGTTTGCGTCAAAAGATAGAGGCGAGACATGGACAAAACTTGGCGAGCGTCCACAGGGACGCGTTATTGGACTCGTGATAACGGATGATGCATTGTACCTTGCGTTTCGAGATAAAGGCATTTTCCGATCTACAGATACGGATCAGCAGTGGAAACCACTTAACAGTGAAGTAGTAGATGGTGAGGTACTTTCAGTCGCTGCTATTGAAAACACAGTGTTTGTCGGGACAAATCAAGGTCTCTATCGTTTGCATTCAGGGATATCGGAGAAATTGTCGATAGATACCACGAAAGCCATCCACTCTTTGTCGGTTTCTGGAAATAATCTCTATATTGGAACGGGACGCGACCTCTCTCAGTTGGGAAATCCTGAAGGAAGACAGACGTATTTAGAGAACGTTATGAGCAACATCAATTCGGATGTAAGGACATGGGAGGTCTTCCACTCAACCGATTTGGGCGATTCGTGGACCGATATAACGCCGACAAGCAATTCGCACATGATGAAAATCTCGTCGGGCGTTAAAGTCTTGGCAGCTGAAAAGGGTATTCTGGTATTAGGAATGGTAAGTTTCCACTCAAGCGACGGTGGAAAAACGTGGACAGAATTGGGTAAGGATTCAATGACGATCCTTAGTTGGACCCCTGCGGTAGCAGTGAACGAAAATACATTCCTCAAAGCCGGAGTCTCTGGACTTACACGCTCAATTGACGGTGGCGAATCGTGGCACTCATTTATGGATGGAATAGCAGGTATTGCAGTATTCAACTTAGTGGGGTTCAAAAATGAACTTTACACAAGTACCACCAAGGGTATCTCTAAATCCAGCGATGGCGGTGAATCGTGGAAACATATTCGGTTGGCTTCAGGCGAACTCACACTAAAACCGATAGAGGAAAACAGTTTTACTTCCCCACTGATTTTTCCAAAATTAGCAATTGCTGACGGTGTCCTTTATGGCATCGCATCTGGTTCAGCCACAGAGAATACATTTCATCTCTGCCGTCTCTCCAGGAATGGTAATGTGTTAGTTCCTATCCAAGGGACACCAGCTCTTGGCAAAAAGTTTTCTATAACAGATCTAAAGGCATGGGCAGATGTAATGGATTCCCTCGAAAAATTTCCCGGTGCATTTGCGGTCAATGGCAAGACTTTCTATGTAGAATACAAGCGGGAGCTTCTTCGGTGGAAACGCGGTGAATCGGAATGGTTTAGGACCGGGCTCATAGATACAGGCGAATCCCCCAGTGACGGTGATGATGTTATAAAAGGTTTCAATCTTGCTGTTTCCGATGAAATCGTCTACGTTGGAAAACGCGATGGACACCTCTTTCAATCGTTTGACAATGGGGTTACATGGAACGATTTAACGTCAAACCTACCACTGCGTTTTGAGCGTTTCAATGATATAATCTTTGCGGGTTCAACAGTATACGTTGCTACAGACGCGGGTGTCTTGACCTCGGAGGATGGTAAACGTTGGGACGCAATCACCGATACGGCAGGAACGCACACCCTCATCGATCAAATCGCTGTGGATACCACAACAGTTTACGGTGCTGGTGACGAAGGGGTCTATCGATTGAATAATCGTGAGGGATGGGAAAAGATTTCGCCAGAAGTGCCAGATAACGTCATCTCTTTCGTGGTTAAAGGCGATAGACTTTATATTGCGACTGAACAACGTGGGATGTTTTATGTCTCTGTTGAAAAAGAATGGTAGGCAGCTGAACCGAACACAGCAACCTTAAATCCTGAACGCTGGCAAACACGCGAGCACCATTTCCTTAACAGATTAAGGAAACATATAAATGAAAAATCATCTGCTTAGAAAACCTTTGATATTTATTGCACTTCTTGGCTGTTTGTTTGGGTGCAATGCGGACAGGTACATTGATCCAACAGAAGCCGCCCGAATTGCCAAGGTGAAGGAGGGAGAGATCTACGAACTCAGCGACCAGAGCTGGGAGGCTAAAATAGAGGTGGTTTTCTCACAACCCCCGATGGATTTAAAAATCATTGAAGTCGTCATTAATCACGAAGATTACGAACATCAATGGGAACAAATCGACAACATTGTGACGCTATACCTTACATTTAGCAAGACAGAACCCGCAGATTTGGAGAATCCCATTGATTCTTCGCTAACGTATAAAGCCGAACTCATACTTAATTGGAGCACAGGTCGAAAGCAGATTGAGATGACGCTAAAACCACAGCGACATGTTGCAGAATTACCCTAACCTTCTGAGGATATAACGGACATGCGATTCTTTAAGTGTGAGTGTTTTTTTAACCGACTGCAGATCTGTCTCTTTTTAGCGGGCTCGCTATTTTTTGCGTGTCAATCAAGTCCCGATCCAAGCACTCTCAAACCCGAAAAAGAGGACATTGACACGGAGGATAGTATTGAGCCAATCGCACGACTACCAACGATCAAGGAGACGTTTGAACAACTCAAACGTGAAAACCCTGGCGACATTTTAGATGAGGACTTCAAAACTCTCCGACGGCTTGTCACGTCCAAAACTTATTTGGACTTCCTCAGACATAACCATCCGATAGAAGCTCAATATCAAACTTATCATGCGTTCTGGAAAATCGCAGCATCTCATCTGTCGCGATACCTGCCATTTTTAAAGCAGCATCTTGAGAAACCTGACGCAGAAGATGCCGCGAATGCACATCTTTTCGCAGAACACTATAGACATGTTCTGACGCGTGAATACCATGGCGAAGATCCTGATATTTTTCAAGACGAAGTGGTGAGGTTGCTGAATGGCCCTGCAATAAATATAGGGCTTAAGCATTTTGTAGACGGCGAGGGCAATGCTTTAAATGAGGAGGAAATCATTTTCTTTACCGTGGAACTTGGTTTTTACGTCCAAAAAACTGAGCAGGCGGATGCTGCACTCGCTCAGGAACTTCTCAATAAACACGGCGAACGTGACGCGCTTATTTGGATCGCGCTTGAGGACCCCGTGTTAATCGGATATATTCTCAAAGATTTTACGGACCCACAAGTGTTGTTGAGATGGATGGCTGGAGAATTTCATCAATAAGAAGCAACAATACAATAAACACTATAACGATTTTCTGTTTCGCAATTACAGCCAAACTATTGTGGGAATTGAAGGTCCCTCATAGGTTTGGCTTTTTCGCGTTCTGCTGAAAAATCCGATGTAAAAAATATAGCAATATTCGCCACAACAATCGGTAAATTCTCCTTTTCACCAGATCAAAAGAAACATTTTAGTGAAGTTATGATATAATTTTTTCAACTTTTTTCCATTATGCAACTTTCCGCATTTTAAATTACGTCATTAATTAGTGAAGGCAGTCCGATGGTCGCGTTTTAAAACCACACATCCGTATCTTATGGGAGTAAACTGATGAAAAACGAAGATGCACAACTGGTCAATCAATTCTTGACAGGCAACGAAAATGCTTTTACGACGCTGGTAAAAAAGTACCAGAAGAGTGTCCACGCGCTCGCGTGGCGGAAGATTGGCGATTTCCACATTGCCGAAGAACTCACGCAGGACACCTTCCTCAAGGCATACCAGAAACTCGCAACGTTGAAGAATCCGAACCAGTTCGCTGGCTGGCTCTATGTGATTGCTGATCGGATTTGTATTGATTGGCATCGAAAGCAGAAACCGCCAATAGAATCCTTGGAAACCACGAGTGCGGAGGAGATAGACGGATCATCTTATCGTCAATATGAAGATGAGCAGCGCGAGGAAGCATCTGTTGAACATCGCCGCAGACGCGTTAGAAACCTTTTAGAAAAACTGCCGGAGAGCGAACGCACGGTGGTAACACTCCACTATCTCGGAGAAATGACATCTAAAGCGATCGGTGAATTTTTGGGTGTATCACCAAACACAGTCAAGAGTCGCCTCCAACGCGCACGGAATCGTCTAAAAGAGCAAGAAAACATGATCCAAGAAACGCTTGGCAGCGTACATCTCCCTACAAATTTCACTGAAAATATCATTAGGCAAGTCGCCGATATAAAGCCGGTAAGTCCTACGAGCGGCAGACCGTTAGTGCCGTGGGCAATCACCTCGGCAACCGCCATTGTTATCTTTCTCATAATGGGCGTGGGATCCCAATACCTTGCTCGCTTTCAGAAACCCTACAATCTGAACGCCCAGTCGGAAATCACCGTTGACATTATTGATGCACCTATCGTCCTTGACTCACAGGCAAAACCGGATCTACGGAATCAATCCGGACGTTTCGAGAACACCGGCGAGCGCGGCAGTACGGGTCCGCAACTTTCGGAACCTGTTGTACTCGGTGCAGGACGGGTAGAAAAGGAGACACCCCCGTCAACACAGCAGCAGTGGATACAAGCAAGTGGTCCGGCAGAGGCTTCTGTGTTAGGTTTACAGGTAAGTGCTGCAGGCGACATATACGCTGCTTCCTCCATTGGTATCTATAAATTGACACCAGACGCTTCTACATGGGCACTCATCAATGCCTCCGTACCGATTACGGGGAACGCGCCGATGGCAGAGCGAGGGGATACGCTCTATCTCGTCTCCAGCAACGAAGTGATTGCTTTAACGGACAGAGGGGAGAACTGGAAGTCGCTCGGCAAGCGTCCGAAAGGACATGCTGTTGGACTCGTTATAACGGATGATGGACGCTACCTTGCCCTTGATGATCAGGTTTTCCGATCTACGGATACCGATAAACAGTGGACCCCGTTAGTAGATAAAGTAGAAGGCAGAATCATCCTCGCAATTGCCGCTGTTGAAAACACGGTATTTGTTGGTACAACCCAAGGGCTTTACCGCTTACACGCAGGCACGTGGGAAAAAATGCCGGTGGATACCACCAACGCTATCCACTCCTTGGCAGTCTCTGGAAACAACCTCTATGTCGGGACAGGTCCCGATTTTTATCAACTTATGACCGCTGAAGGTAGAGCTGCGTACACGAAGCAACTTATGTCTGGCAACAATTCGCAGGCATGGGAACTTTTCCATTCAACAGATTTGGGAAACTCATGGACTGAGATAACCCCAACGGGTAATCTGCTTATAATGAAAATGTCGCCAGGTATTAAAGTTTTAGCGGCCGGAGAAACTGTCTTAGCACTGGGATTGATGGGCACATTCCGCTCAATGGATGGTGGAAACACATGGACTGAACTCGGTACTGATACGCTTGACCCAAATTCAATGATGAATGCCATGATGCCGAGTATATCTCCTGCTGTGGTGTCAGACGAAAATACACTTTTCAAATCTGGGTTCTTCGGTCCCACCCGTTCAACCGATGGCGGTGGATCGTGGCATCCATTTATGAAGGGGATGGTGGGCACCAGAATATATAACTTGGTTGCGTTCAAGAATGCCCTCTATACCAATACTAACACGTCTATTACCAGGTCCACTGATGGCGGGGAATCTTGGAAAGCACTTCGCCTTGATTCTGGAGAACCTACACTAAAATCAGAAAAAGAAGTCGTTCCTAACGATTTTTTGGTTTCTTCTAAGTCAGCTATTTCTGACGATATATTCTACGGTATTGCAGCAAAAGGAGAAAATGAACTGCTCATTTTCCATCTTTCTGCGAACGGTAGCCTCTTCGTACCTATCCAAGGGGTTCCGCCTTTCCGAGGCGATCTCTCCATAGAGAAATTAAAGGCAGTATCGCAGAAAGCCCCTAAAGAAAATATAGCAGATAACACTTCTGGTGACGCTGAAAAAGCAGATGACTTCACTGATATAATTCAGCAGACAGATCCGATGCAACATCTGGAGAAATATCCGACTGGATTCGCAGTCAGCGGCGAGACGTTCTACGTGGAATATAAGCGTAGGCTTTTTCGATGGAAACGCGGTGAATCTGAATGGTTCAATACTGGACTGATAGATATGGCGGGGCTCCCAAAGGATATTGAAAGTCTGGGAGACAGTATGGAAAACTTCAAACTCGCTGTTTCGGATGAAACCGTCTACGTCGGAAAACGTGATGGTCATCTATTTCGATCATTTGATGGCGGCAATACGTGGAAAGACCTGACTCCAAACCTACCGCTTCGCTTCAAGCATATCAACGAAATAGTGTTTGCGGGTTCAACGGTGTACGTCGCAACAAACGCAGGGGTTCTGACATCAGCAGACGGTGAACACTGGGGCGTGATTACTGACAGAACAGGTGTAAACACTGTCATAGACCGAATGACTGCGGCTGGCACAACGGTTTATGGTGTCGGCAGTGGTGGCGCGCACCTATTGGATAAGCGTGGCGAATGGGAAAAAATATCGCCAGAGGTCCCAGACAGTATTATCTCTGCCACTATTAATGGTAATAGGCTTTATGTAGCCACTAAACAACGCGGGATGTTCCACATCTCACTTGAAAACGAAAACAATTGATGTTTTAGAAAAAAAGGCAGGAGGTCTCTCATGAAAAATCGTCTGTTTCCGATTATTATAGCACTGTGCTTTGTTTCTCTTATTGGCGTAGCGTTTTTACACGTACCACGTCCGCAAACCGAGACACCTATCAAAATGGAATCGGTTCAAGAAGACGTCAAGCCAACCGATATGCCCGAAAACAGTGGGGCGAACCCCCTTACCGAAACTGATGCGTTCTCCCAAGTATTTGGGTCAGACGCAGATGTGGAGAAACTCGAAGCGGAACTCTCCGAAACATTTGGGTCAGACATAGATATGGACAAACTTAAAGAAGCACTGCGTTCAAAAGACCCTGAACGTATTAAGGAGGCTATGGGTCCAGAGTTCGCAGCCCGAATGGATGCAGCTATGAAGTACATGGAGGAAAAAATGGAAGGTTTAGAGGAAGGTGAATTTCCTGATTTCAATATCCAAGAATACATGAACATTTTTATGGGTGAAAACGGTCCCAAGATTGATTTCGCGAAAATTTCACAAGAGGCTTTCCGAAGACATTTTCCTGAAGGTGAACCTGAGGATTATGAAGTGGAAATGGCACAGCGAATCCACGAAATAGTTGCAGCGACACCTGGCAACTTTCAAGAAGTAATGTCGGCTGTTACGATGAATCTCGCTCGGGAACAAGATTTCCAATTTTGGGCACTTGCCAACTTTAAAGGTGAGATAGGTCAACAGATGGACTGGATGACACAACAAATCCTTGTAGGAGGCGAGTTAGAGAACATCCAGTACGATATCCCGGAAGACCTGTCTGCATTCACACAGATGCTTACAGAAATCAATCCCCAAGATTCAGCAGCAGTGTCAACACCAACACCCCAAACCGCGACAGACACGACAGAAACGATTGAATCTCAACCTGTCGATCCAAGCGGAAGTACGACGGTCGTAGCAGAGGAACCTAAAATAGATTTACCCATGCCAATGTCCGCGGCGAGAATAAATTCTATCAAGGAAATCCTATCTCAGCACGGAACAGATGAAGGCTTGCTGCAGCTGCTTGAAACCGACACAGAAGCCGCAAACTATCTTTTGGAGCGTTTTGACTCGCCTGCTGAAATAGAAACATGGCTCTCTGAACAATCGACAGAATCAGCACCATCGAAACCGGACATTCGTCAACTGTCCCCGCAACCCTTACCACCGGAGGTTCAACCGTGAAGCAAAACGTTGTAAAATTCAGGATTCTTTTCTTACTGTTTCTACTTCTCTCCCTCTACATTCACAACGCTGCTGAGGGTGCCGAAGAAATCGAACCCGAAACGGAGGCAGGAAATGAACTGGTAGGTGAAATGATGAAGGGAATGGAAGATGTAATGGCGGATCACGAGAAGCGTAAAAAGGCACTGGAGGAATTAGTCAAAAAACCTTTGACTGAAGCACAGCAAAAACTGCTGCGTCAACTGTCTAAAAATACCGGTGCGTTAGATGACATCTTATCCAGTGAACCCTACTTAGCCTATCTGAAATCAGAAACTGGGAAAACGTATAAAGATTTCTTAGACTACGTTGCGGTGATGCCAACACCGAAGCGAAAAACCAAAGTGCTGTTTTCTTTGAAAGAAGCGTTACCGCCAAATACGAAGGCGAAAGCACTCTCAATTTGCACAGATTACTACTTCAAACTCCGCTCACTGCTCGTGAAAGAGCCAGACATTCTTGGTAAAACCAATGCACTTGTCGCATTTCAAACCAAAAACTTAATGGAGCCGTTGATGGGAATTTACTCAGCAGAGGAATTGTTTTCCCATATATCAGAATTGACGCAGATGTCTATGGTTTCCACTCTTACAGCACAGACGGACACTGAAGTTTTTCATGACGCGTGGCGCGAGCGTTTGGAGAAACACGGTTCGTCGGAGGGGCTACTGCGGTGCGCGATTGCAACGCCAACTGAATTCGCTCTCGTCCGTTCGTTTTTTGAGGACACTGCAGCATTTGAAAAATGGATCCAGGCACCTCTGAAAACAGAAGAGGCATCTGAAGAGAACAAAGAAAAAACAGATGAATGAACCTGTTTTATCAGTGAGGGAAAAAATTGAATATTTTATGCTGCCAAGCCAACTTACTCTGATGTAATATGGCTTAGGACACAAGTTCAAATAAAGCACCGTTTCGCAATTACAGCCAAATTACTGTGGGAATTGAAGGTCCCTCATAGGTTTGGCTGTTTTGCGTTCCGTTGAAAAATCCTATTTCTTGTCAACGAGAATTTTTAATTCAACGTGAGTTTGAAAATAAAATCGGAGTTCCCGTAGGTGTTTTGATTGGGGGTTTCTCTTAGGTTGAACGGAGATCCCCTAAAAATTGCACACAGCACAGAATTTTCTTTGCTTTTCCCTAAAAATATTGTATGATATTAGTTAGATATAGTCTTTTAATTTAATAATTGAGATGATTTTTTTTAAAATTATCTCAATTATAACCTAAGTTGCAGGTTGTAAGTCTAAGCGAAACCCAACATCTCATTTTTTTCAAACTCACGTTTACTTCAGCGTTAAAGTCTATAATCCACATTCCAAACGAGAGGCAAAAATCTGTATGAAATTTTGCTTACATTCAGTTTTGTTTGTAATGCTCATGCTGCCGTTCTCTGTTTTCGCTGAAACGGACAATAGTCCAAAAACCGAAAGCAGCTTCTGGCAGCGATTTTTCCCCCGCACAGGTGATATAGAAGGCACAGTTTTTCAACCCGATACCGACACACCATTGGTTGGCGCAGAGGTGCGTATTGTTGAGACCGATCAATCTGAAAAAACCAGTGAAGACGGAACGTTTCGCTTTACTGAAATCCCTATCGGAAAATACACACTCTCCATTTCCGACCGGATACATAGTACGCCTATAGAAATCCCTATCGGAAAATACACACTCTCCATTTCCGACCGGACGCATAGTACGCCCACAGAAATTCCGATTGAGATTCGCACCGGTGAGGTGCTTCGTGGACGATTTTATCCTGGTGGGGAGGTGCCATTTATCAATACCACCGATAGTGGAGACATTGATGGACACGTCTATAGCCCGACGACAGGCAAACCGCTTGCTGAGGCAGAGGTGCGTTTTGTCGAAATTGACATCTCCGCGAAAACAGATACGTCTGGGAATTTCCAGTTTATAGGAATCGCGCCTGGGACGTATACCCTGTCAATCACACATGCGACACACAAAACACCAACAACCGCAAAAATAGCGGTGACAGCAGACGACACCACACAGGTAAAAATATATCTCGGCGCAGCGGTCCGTCTCGAAACAGTTGTTGTGGAAGGGCGACGTCTACCACCAACAATTAGTCGCAAAGAAATTCGAGGCAGCGAGCTGATACGGATTCCTGGGACCGGACATGACGCGCTCAAGGGTCTCACGACCTTGCCGAGCATTGGTATTCCTAACGATCTCTTTGGCATTCTCTATATCCGCGGGAGTGCCCCGGGAGATACACTTCTTTATCTCGATAGAACCCCGCTCGGCTATCCGTTCCACTATGGCGGATTATTTTCAACGATTAATTCAAATAGTATTGAGGACATCCGGGTTTACGCTGGCGGGTACGGTGCCGAATTCGGGTTAGATTCACAATCGGTTATTGATATCCGTTCGCGTGAACGCTTGAAAAAACAGTGGGCAGGCGTAATAGATATGAACATTGCCTCCCCTTCTGGTTTCGTTGAAGCCAAAATTGGAGATAAAGGCTACGCCTCCTTTGCTGGACGATTCAATGCCCTTAATCTTATTTTAGGTCCCTTCTTTGATTTCACATTTCCAACTTGGTCAGATTATCAACTGAAATTTGCCTACGAACTTACACCAAAGCACCACCTGACGCTCAACGGCTTAGGCGCAACAGATCATTTTGATTTCTCTAACTTTGGGTCAGAAGAGACTGAAGAAGCCGTTGATTTCTCCTTCTATTTCAAAAATGGATTTGAAGCGGAAGGCATCCACCTCCGCTCTGATTTCACTGATAAACTCACATCTCACCTATCCCTTACGCGTTCCCACAATTTTCTCAATATTAATTTGGGTGGCGGATCAAGCGAAAATGATAGACCTGCCAACGAAAGATTTATCTACAATGTCCAGGTGAACGCCCCAACGTATACCCTTCGCGAAGATGTGTCTTACAAATTAACACCGAAGTTTCAATTCGAGCCGGGATTCCTTCTCGCCTATAGTCCAGCCAAAAGCCACGCACACACCTCTTCTCCAGAAAACATAGATTTTGAAAGCGACGAGGAACCTTTATGGACGCAGAAAATTGACGATTTTAATTACACGTTTCAGCGTGCTGAGGGGTATTTGCAAGCGCGTTATGACCCCTTATCGTTTCTGTCTGTAGCACTCGGTGTTCGGTTTGATTATCTCAATTTGACAGAGGAACGCTCGATTCAGCCGCGTGGCAGTCTGAGTCTCACGCTGCCAACGACTTCTACGCTCAGGTTTGCCTACGGTAGATACGAACAGAGTCCATTCGCGTATCAAGTACTAAAGGCAGATGGAAATCGAGACCTAAAACCGAGTCTGACTGAACACTATGTGGTGGAGCTAGAACACGAGTTATCACCACAAACGGAACTCAAATTAGCGGTTTATTACAAAGACTTGCGAGAATTGGTCACGAGATCCGTTGATCTTGATGCCTTTTTTGATAACCCAAACGCAGCATTTACAACGGCATATCTCAATCAAGGGAGAGGCTTTGTGAATGGAGCAGAGGTATTCCTGCGGCACCGTGTTGGCGAAAAGTTTTTTGGATGGGTATCTTATGCTTATACCCACGCTGAACGGCGTGAGACCCCGGACGATGTCTACAAACCGTTCCTCTTCGATAATACACACATTGTCAGTATTGTTGCCAACTATAACCCGACAACGAAAACGGAGATCGGGGCAAAGTGGCAATATTCCAGTGGTACTTCTGCAGTTCCGCTACACACACTCCTGAACATTCAAGATCCTGTGACATTGGGCATGCATCCCCTTCTCTCTGATGTCGCAGGCGCAATTGTTCCAACTGAGTTTCAGGCGTATCACCGCTTAGATCTCCGTTTTAGTCGCAAAAGGACTTTGTGGGGACTTCCCGTGACAACTTTTACCGAAATCTGGAATGTTTACAGTAGCTCGAATAAGACAAGATTTAACTTTGCTAACAGACTTGTTGAGGGAATCAACGAGGCGGAGTTTGCGAATGAAGAAGAATTCCCCTTGGACCTGGAATCAGCAGAATATAAGAGTCCAATTCGGTTTCCATTTAATTTTACTTTTGGGATCATATATGAATTTTAAGTCAGGGAGCATCACTTGTTTATAAAGATTGTAATCCACCTTAAAAGATGCTATCATGTGGTTACAATAATTTAACAAAAAGGAGATGCCAAATGAAAAAACCGATTTTTTTGATTCTTATCGGTATAGGTGTTCTGCTTCTCGTTGGTGGTGCTGTGTTTGTCGTTCCATGGTTCGGAAAAATATTTAACGAGATGGAGGAGATGGCTGAGAAACATGCCCAACATAGGCGCGCATTAAGAGAGACTGCCCGTGAACCGTTGACCGAGGAACAGGAGGAACTCTTGTCCCAACTTCTTGAAGTTGCAGGGGACACCTCCGTAGTAGAAACACCAAGCGATACAGAAAGCATTCTGTCAAGTGATCCTTATCTCGCCTATCTGAAAGCACAAGAAGGAGGGGATTACGAAGACTTTCCGGCGTACGTCAACGCGATGCCGACAGAAAATATCAAAGCTACCGCACTCTCCAGAATCAAAGCCACTATCGGGGTAGATATGACGGAAGAAGAACTAAAAATTTGGGAGAATTACTACTTCGTTGTTCGAGAGTGGGGCACCACAGTTGAAGACCCACGGGACAATATGAAAGAACTTAATGAACTCCAGCAGCCGCATTTGATAGCACCCTTGATGGAGAGCGATGAAGAAGTATCCGGCTGGCACACCAAAATCGTACAAATCGGTATGTCTTCTATATTCATGACAGAGGACAGCAAAGTGTTTCAAGAAGCCTGGCGTAACCGCTTAGAAACACACGGGGAACAGGAAGGACTTCTGCGGTGCGCGATTGCTGCCCCCGGTGAATTCGCGCTCATGCGATCATTTTTTGGGGACATGGCAGCTTTCCAAGAATGGATCGTTACACGTCCAGAACCTGAAGTGCAGAACCCAGAACAATAAAACCTCCTATGAAACTGGCACTGGATGAATCCTGAAAAATTTATCTGGTGCCAGCTCTTTTGCAGATCATGATCCGTCCGTTTTGAAACTTTAATTGATTTTTTTTAAGGTCTTCGGATTAAACGCCGTAGACTCTTTTTGTTGGAGAGAAAAATGGTTTCGGAAAATTCTAACGCTCCGAACACAGAACCTCGTCCTTCTGCCCTAAAGACACTGCGTCGTTTTTTCCTTGTCGCTTGGCACGCCAGCCGATTTGGAGCAATCGCTCAAGCACTGCTAACACTCGCACACGGGGGTATCCCGATAGGGATTCTTTGGGCAAGCAGGGAACTGGTGAATCTCATCGCTGCTTTTCTCGATCAGGAAGCGGATTTGAATTTAGAAACCGCAGCACCGTGGGTGATAGCACTCGTGCTTTTGGCAATGCTCAGAAATATAGCAGGCACCTGTGATGGATATCTGCAATGGAAGATGAAAAACCTCATTGGTCTCCACCAACAGGGAGCCTTACTTGAGGCGACAACGCATATCGACTTTGCAGTTTTTGATCAACCGCAGACGTATGATTTGATACAACGAGCGCGACAAGCACTCGGGCATCGGCTCACCAACCTGCTGCGATTTATAACGGAAATTGGGCAACTCTGTGTGACATTAGTGGGGTACGGGGTCCTCCTATGGGTAGCGGATCCACTGTTGGTACTCGTAGTCGTGTTACCCGCACTTCCGTCTGCTTGGCTTAAAATTAGAGCAGCAGAAAATAGGTACAGCCACGATTACGCAGCGACACCTGTCCGGCGTATGATGGATTATATGCTGAGTTTATTGCTCGGCACTTCCTCTGGACAGGAAGTGCGCCTCTATGGTCTTTTCAATCACCTTTTCGGACGCTGGCGAACGAACCACGAAAAATGGAAGGAAGAATCGCTGGCAAAGATATGGACGGAAGCGAGAGCCTCTATCGGTACAACTATCGCTGAAATGATTGCTTATGCAGTAGCGATTGGAATTCTCGCTGCGCGTATTGTAGACGGCAACCTCACGCTTGGGGATTATGTGATTCTTACCGGCACCGCTGCATTCTTCCAAGGAGATTTGGAGGGATTACTCAGGCTAATACAGGACATACTTGAAGACGTACCTTTGCTTCGTGATTTACACCTCCTCTTAGAACGCGGAAAAACAGCGCGTACACAGTCAGGAACCGAGACATTCCCACAGCCGCTACAGCAAGGAATGGAGGTTCGCAATCTACGTTTCCAATATCCCGGTGCGGATAACGACGTGTTACAAGACATAAACTTTCATGTGCATCCCGGCGAGATAATTAGCATTGTAGGGGTTAACGGCGCAGGCAAATCAACACTTATCAAACTACTGCTCGGATTATACCAACCCGATGATGGCACCATTCGATATGATGATAAAGATATATCCGCGATTGCCCCGGAACAGATGGCACTTAACTGTGCCGCCGTTTTCCAAGACTTCGCGCGTTTTCGTAGACCTGTGCGTGAGGAATTGGTGCCAGGTCCACCAAACCTTCATATTGATGACGACGCGCTCTGGCGTGTCATCAATGCGGTTGGTATTGAGGAGCGTTTTCAGACGCTTCCGCGCGGCTTGGATACCTTCCTCGACCCTTCACTCGGCGAAGAAGGTGAAGGAGCGGAACTCTCTGGCGGAGAATGGCAAAAAGTCGCACTTGCGCGAGCCTTAGTGAGGAATCCTCAAGTCCTTGTGCTTGACGAGCCGACTGCTGCCTTAGACCCACAAGCCGAAGTCGAACTTTACCAACGTTTCGTTGAACTTGCTGCTGGACGAATGACATTCTTGATTTCACATCGCATCGGATCGGCGCGTCTTGCTGACCGTATTTTGGTATTAGATGAGGGACGTATTGTTGAAGACGGCACGCATGAGGCATTACTTGCCCAAGATGGTCTCTATGCCAGATTCTTTCAAGCACAAGCACACTGGTACCAATAGGGATTGCTCACAAGAATGGAAACTGTCTGTCTTGACCGAACCGCAAGGAACAATTAAAAAATGCAAAACGCTAATGGAAAATGGAAGGCATGGGGATTGGCTGCCAAAGAAAGTATCATCGCATACTTCCGTACTTTTGCGATTGTCTGGCGGAGTGGCGCGCTCTCGCTTTCGGGTATGATGTTTCTCACACTATCCCTCGGCGTTCTGCCTGCTGGCGAGTTTTTCGTGACGGAACGTTTAGTCAATGCAATCACAGCTGCTATAGGCGATGCCGATTGGTGGCAGCAGGTTGTCCCGTGGTTGCTCGGTCTACTTGGTCTACAAATCTATAGTACGCTGGCAGACCAGTTACGAGAACCGTTACGCCTCAATGTCAGAGAAAACATCGAAATTTGGATTAGTGAGGGTATCGCACGGAAATCTAATACAATAGAGTTAGTCGAGTTTCAGACCCCAGAATTCCAAAACGCGTTAGCGCGCGCTCGCACCATGTCCGGTGATGAACTTGAAGAGATTGTTTGGTGGATCGTTGACAGCATTCAACAATTAATCAGCGTCACCGCGCTTGGTATCGTGCTGTGGGGTCTCCATCCGTTGTTAGCATTGCTTCCGATGGTAACCGGTATAGCGTCTTGGTGGAGTGGCTCACGCTTCGCTGTTGATGCTTACAGTCTTGATGTCCAACAGACACCACAGCAGCGGGAACGAGATGCGTTAGAAGGTATTCTGACGGATCGCGGTGCAGGTAAGGAAGTGCGGTTATACCAAGCACAAGACTCATGGATAGAACGTTGGCGGAAGTTATGGAAAGAGCTTATACAAGAACAACAGACAATTGAACGGCGTAAGTTTTGGGCGCATCTTGCAATTGGTATCTCACGCGCCTTGTTGTACGCTTGTTCGCTTATTCTTTTATTGCTGGAGGTCTCTCGTGGTGGGTTGACAGTCGGCACCTATATCGCCGCTGCCGTCGCTATCGTTAACTTAGATGGCATCTGGAACGGAGTCGCTGAGTATTTTCTATTAATAGCGGACGAGATGCGCCGTTTGTCAGGAGATTTATACTCGTTTTTGGATCGTGACACTAAAACAGTGGGTAAAGAACCTTCAACATCTCAGAAAGCACCCAATCTGACAGCCTCACAAGAACCTTCACATCTACAAGTAGAAAATGTTTCGTTCTTTTATCCAAATGCGCAAGAACCGGTGCTTCGTCAGGTGAACCTAACATTGAATAAAGGGGAGCGGGTCGCACTCGTTGGACCCAACGGGGCAGGAAAATCCACACTGGCACGTCTACTTCTTGGGCTATACAAACCACAAACAGGCGCAATTCGTGTGGGTGACATACCTTTAAACACAGAAAATCGGCGGGAGTGGTTGACGCATTGCAGTGCAGTGTTTCAGGATTTCGCGTGCTACGACCTGAGCGCACGCGAGAATATCATCTTTGGTGACTTAGAACATCCTGAACGTATGGAAGCGGCATCAACAGCTGGTGGGGCGGCTTCAGTCATTGATGGACTTAGCGCAGGCTATGAAACTGTGTTAGGACCGACTTTTGGAGGACGTGACCTCTCCGGTGGCGAATGGCAACGCATCGCGACAGCAAGGGGTTTCATGCGGGAAACGCCATGGTTGGTTGTCCTTGATGAACCGACTGCCGCACTGGACCCTTTAGCCGAACAAGCGATCTATGAACGATTTATTCAACGAAGTAGCGGACGCACATCACTTATAATTTCACATCGTTTATCTTCAGTCCGCACCTGTGATCGCATCCTTGTCCTTGATAACGGCACAATTGTTGAAGACGGGGACCATGAAACCTTATTGGCAAATAATAGACTCTATGCGCAGTTTTTCAGAGCACAAGCGCAATGGTATGTTTGACAGAGGCATTCAGTTGTCAGCAGTCAGCAAAAACGTTTCGTAAAGCCAGATGAAAATAACGTCTACTTTAGGCAGCCTTCTGACCGATATTTTCCATCCTCCTGACCGATATTTTTCCACAAAAATACCATTCTTTCGCGGAATTGTGTAAGTTTTTATTGTCAAGTCGCGTCACTATATACCAAATAAGGCACTTTCTTTTTTGAGGCATTTGATGAGAAACGACAATGTTGAACTGATTCGACGGACCCTTGAAGGCGATGATGCTGCTTTTGCGGACTTGGTTAGGAAGTATCAGAAGCGAGTTCACGCGCTGGCATGGCGGAAAATTGGGGATTTCCATATCGCTGAAGATATTACGCAGGAGGCGTTTCTACAAGTCTATCGGAAATTGGCGACGCTGAAAGATCCGAATCAGTTTCCGGGATGGCTTTATGTCATCGCCAACCGCCGCTGCCTCGCGTGGCTCCGAAAGAAACGGATCCAGACAGAACAATTGGAGGAGACGGATATAACAGTGGTAGAGAGCACTTCATATTCCAGACACGTCGCTGCAGAGCAGGCAGAAAACGCAATGGAAACTAAACGCGAACTGGTTAAAAACTTATTAGCAAAGTTGAAGGAAAGCGATCGCACCGTACTGACACTCTACTACTTCGGTGAAATGACATACGCGGAGATAAGTGAGTTTTTAGGCGTATCCGTCAATACCGTCGCGACGCGTGTTCACCGTGCACGGGAACGCTTAAAGCAGTATGAACCTATGATTCGAGAGGTACTCGGCAGTTTTCAATTGTCTCCCAATTTAACCGAGAACATCATGCGTGAAATTCCGCGTATCAAGCCTCTACCGCCTACTGGTGGAAAAACACCGGTTGTCCCGTGGGCAACCGCCACCTCAATGGCTATTCTCACTGTGATAGGGCTTGGCATTAGCAACCAATACGCAGCGCGTTTTCAGCAGCCTTACAGTTTTGATGCGACATCCGAGATGACAGTCGAGATTATTGACGCATCTATTGTCCTTGATTTTCCGTCAAAGCCGGATGTGCGAAATCAGGTTGGGCGGGCTGCTACTGCTTTGCATGCCACTGTAGAACAAGACCCCGTTTTTTTTCAAAGGCAAGCGGGGCAAGTAACAGATCAAATAACAATTGGAAAGTCAATGGCATGGATGCACGTGGGTGATAAATGGGATCCCTCACAGATGGCATTAGTCCGGACGGAATTCAATAGTGGCATCTCATACAGATCGAAAGAATACGTGGGTCCTCAAACAATACCGGAGTTGATGAACGTATTCGATGAAATTTACAACCTCAAGCACTCAGACACCATAGTAACTGTATTTTCGAGGGAAAGTATCGCTGAAATCAATCCGGACGAAGTGGCGGGGTTACACGCGTGGCAGGAATTGCTTTCAAAGGAAGGCATCTCCAGTCAATTCACGCTTACAGAGATAGATGCACGATATCCCCGAAATACATGGCTTCAACGCCTTTTGGAGAGAAATATCATTATAGAAAACCTCGCGGATTATTTTTTTGTTATGGGACACCGGTATCAGTTGGCATTTTTGGAAGATAATCCGTATCTCTGGGAAACCGAAATTCAGGAGGTCTCATCAACAGAGGCGTGGGAAACCTATAAAACTACTTATATTGATGAGTTGATTAGATACTATACCAAGACTCGGAAAGCCAGAGATTACTCTTCGTTCAACCCAACCGAAAAACCGTAATTTTAGTGTGGACAGTCCACTATTTTTCAACTTATACGATGGAAAATAACGGAAATATTATTGTTTGACAAATGCTCTGGAAACAGAGGGAAGGAGACACAAATGAAAGCAGTCTTGACAGTAGCAATAGTGCTAAGTATTCTATTAACTTCTGCTTATGCAGATACACCCACAGAAAGGTCGAATGAAGACTTTCCTACGAAACAAAACGAGAAAAATATAGAGCTTTGCACGGAAAATTTAGTTGCGATTGGCAAAGCACTTCAAACCTACCGAAAAGAACATGGGGAACTTCCGCTGTGGCTTTCGGATCTGCATGGTAAATACTTGGTGGATGAAAACAATCTTCTCTGTCCGGCAGATGAAAACGGAGGCAAACCAAGTTATTACCGTAGGACTGACCCGAAATTGCCCGTAAGTTACGACTATGCACAGTTCGATTCTGGCTTTCAGGAATTGACAGCCGAGAAGCACTATATTTATGGTGATGTCATACCGATAGTCCGTTGTGGGCATCACGCCAATGAAGATTTTACGTGTTTAAACTTAAGTCTCTCTGCTAATATTTATCGGTCAACCGCTGCCTGGGCAATATACGAACCAGAAGCGATGTATGGAGGTTTTGAGAAAGCAATTGCCACGCTTGAAGTCAAACTGCAGGACGCTCCAGATGATAAACGGATCTTCGAGTTGTATCCTGCACTCGTTCGACTCTACATCCAAACCGAACAGAAACAAAAAGTCGATGTTCTGGTCAACAATTTCAAGTCAATCATGGACTCCGAACACATTAAAGACAACTTCACCCTCGGTGATATGCTTGAGATGGTGGGTCGGCATCGGGATGCGCTTCAGATCTATGAGGGATTGGAAAAGCAGGGATCGAACAACCGATACATCTTCCAGAAACTTGCCCAAGTTCATGAAAAACTCGGCAATGTAGAGATAGCGAAAGCGTATCACATCAAGTTTGATCCAGTGTTAGCGTTGATAGGGAAATCTGTTCCTGATTTTTCTGCGACTGACTTTGATGGTAAACCGATCTCACTTCGCGATTACCGCGGAAAAGTCGTTTTGCTCGATTTTTGGGCAGTATGGTGCTCGCCGTGTATTGACGAAATTCCAAATATCAAAAAGGTTTACAATACCTATAAGAATGCGGGATTTGAGGTCATCGGGATCAGTCTTGATCATCATAAATACGAAGTTCGGGATTATATTAAAGCGAACAACATTCCTTGGCGGCAGATTGTTAGTGGAAAAGGGTGGGACAGTCCAATTTCGCGCCAGTATAACATTCGTTCGATTCCAGCACCGTTGCTCATTGACCGAGAGGGCAGACTCATCTCGCATAATGCGAGAGGGGCAGATTTGGAGAGACTCGTGGCGGAAGCGGTACGGGATAAATCCACGGACTAAAACCGAAAGGCACTGCCTATAGCGTTATCCTACAAGATAAATACCATTCTCTACTCCGATTTCAGGTTTTCCGCCAAGATTTCAATCAGTTCAGCTAAAGTCGGGAATTCGTCACGTGCCTCCGGTGGGAGATCCGCGAGATGCGTGTCCCCGATGAAGCGATACATATCCGCCGCGCCTGTCAAGATGTTCGGAGTCAATCCGACATACGCGAAGGTTGCCGAAATCTCCTCCATCTCACCGATCCAGCGTCTCGCTTTCGGTGGCATGCTCGGCAATCCCCTCTCCATCCGCTCAAAAAGTGCCGATTGACTCAACTGAAATTCCGCAGTGAGTGCATCTGAAACACCCAAAACGGATGCAGCCATGAGCAATTCGGTACAGAGTGCTGTTAGTCCTTTTGTTAGCGAGGCGTAGCACATCTTAATCGCAGAGGCGAGCCCTATCTCGTCTCCGAGCGTGCGGACATCTAATCCGTAATTGTTGAGTTCCGAAAACGTGTCGAGGTTCGGTCCCGATGCGTAGAAGCGCGTCGCCCCCGGTGTGCGCGGCGGTGGACCGATGATAGAGGCATCGACGAACGTTCCGCCTGCTGCAGTAATAACGTCTCCTAATTTGCGCACCGTCTGCGGTGCAATGGCGTTGCAGTCGGTGTATGTCAGCGTTGTATCCGTCTGTTGCAGTGCCTCCGCGACTGCGGACGCAGCGGACATCGCCTGTGCAGGCACCATAATTGAGAGGATAAGGTCGGCTTCGGTAACGAGTTGGGGATATGTCGGCACATCCACAATACCTGCCTTCTCAGCGAGTTCACGGGTGCGTTGACTTCTTCCGTGCAGACAAGTTATAACGCGCAAACCGTTTTCACGAAGGACGTTCCCGACAGTGTGCCCCATATCACCAGGGCTTAAAATTCCGACTGTGTTGGGCATAGATTACCTCCCATTTTTCAAATATGAAGACCGACAGTGTTGAATGCTTTGAAGACTAATATTGCCCCGAGTAGGATGACGACAGCGGCACTGATAATCGGTAGGCGTTGTAACCAGACACCTTCACCCGTGAAACGCTCGATTACCGGTTTTGCCATCACCATCAGGATACCGATAGCAACTAACACCGCAGCAAGTCCTAATGAGAAAGCACATAGGATAATTAGACCCCACACAAGTTTGCCAAGACTAATAGCGAACAAGAGTCCGATGAGTGCATCGACACACGGTACAATACCACCGGAGATACCAAGCGATAGCAACCCCCAAAAACCGGTACGTTCTGGCGGCGCATGGCTATGTGTCCGCCCCCCATGACTGTGTGTAAGGGCGTGGTCGTGTGAATGTCCAGGGTCATCATCATGCGAATGGTCATGTGAATGGTCGTCGTGTCCATGATCGTGGTCGTCTGCGTGCGGATGGTCGTGATCGTGGTCGTCGTCATGTCTATGTGCATCGTCGTGCCCGTGATCGTGGTCATCTGTGTGCGGGTGATCATGGTCATGTGAATGGTCGTGCGAATGATCATGCGGATGTGGGTGATGATGTCCATGTGCATGGCTCTGTGCACCACCACTGTAGTACTGCTTCATGTTTCTGGTAAGCAGCCACGCGCCAATACCAACAATCAAGACCCCAGAGAACAGACTTAACCACGGCACTATATCCTCCGGTGCAAACCCCTGTGCCACCAGCATGACAATTCCGAGTGCTATAACGCTGAAGGTGTGTGTAAAAGTAACGACAAGCCCAAGGAAAACTGCGTCAATTACCCTGCCTTTAGACCCGACGAGGTAAGCGGCGACGATGGCTTTTCCGTGTCCAGGTGTTAGCGCGTGCAAACCGCCAAGCACGAATGAAACCACAAGGGCAACAATCGCCAGTTGAAGCGTAAGTGGTCGGTTTATGAGTTCCTTTATCCGATCGCCTGAATGTTCATGCCCTTCGTCAGCAAACACCAACGCGCATCCGACAATACCGATAAAAATAATACTGGCTTGCAATATGCGCTTGCAAGCTGCGCTGCTAAAATAGTAATAACGTTTCTTCAAAACCGATTAAACCCTCGCGAATTTCTGGAAACGCCTATCCGCAATGACTTCACTCACATAGATGTTCCCGTTTGAGTCGATCCAGATACCGTGTGGAGAATCGCTGAATTGTCCGGGAGCGTCTCCCTTTTCGCCCCAGCGTCCGATGACCTCTCCGTCAAGCGTCATGATACTGATGCGTTGTCCCCCCTCGGCGATATGGATAACATTATCACTGTCAATAAAGAGATCGTTCGGAGAACGGAGGTCTGTCCATTCGGTCAAGTATTCACCGTCGTTATTAAAAATCTGACAGCGAAGGTTACCGCGGTCGAGAATATAAACGCGATCGTTGTGATCCACGGTGACATCATGTGGAAGGTTAAATTCACCAGGTCCTGTCCCCGGCGCGCCCCACGAAACGATGACTTCACCATCAGCCGTCATTCGGTGTACCCGTGATTGTCCGTAACCATCAGAGACGTACATCTCCCCAGAGGTTGAGAGGACAGCACGCGTCGGTTCATTAAAGGGTCCCCCCGGTGCGCCTGGTTGATTGACAGTCCCAAATGTCTCCAACAGCTCCCCGTCGAGCGAAAATTTTCTGACGGTATGATCTATGGTATCAGTGGTATAGATTTCATCGTCGGGACTTATCCAGATGCCGTGCGGTTTTTGGAAGATATCCTTTCCCCATTCAGTAACGAATGTGCCATCAGCCTCGAAAACGAGCATAGCGGGTTGTGGGCTACGGTTGTAGACATAGACCCTGTCATTTGAGTCGCACGCTACGCCGGAAACGAGTCCGAGTTGCGGAATCATACCCCATCCTTCTACGACTTCATATTGATAATCACCTGTTCCAAAAGTTGCCATGGTAATGCCTCCTGTTAAGTGCTAATGTTTGCGTGCCTCGCGACAATAGACTTCAGAATCTGCACGATACGTTCCGCTTCGAGAACACCGTTGTAGACAGGACCGAATTCGATGTTGAGTGTCGGTTTCTCGGTCTCAATCTCGCCGACTACCCCGCGTACAAATGCCCAAGCGTCATTAACGGTATAGCACCCGAAAATTTCTTGCTCCGGATTGGAGTTCCCTTTCCAATTGAGCCATGCAGCAGCGAGCATCTCGCCATAGAGTTGAAATTGCGGATTCGGTGCATTGATACCGCGTTTTGCCTCATGCACAACAAGATAAGGAGGTTGGATTCTCCCCCCAACAGATGGGGCGAGTGCGCCATCGGCTTCCCCCTCCAATTCAAACGCGGAGTAAGTAGCTTTGAGTGGCACGCCTGCCCATGCTTGAATATGCCCTTGTTCTGCCAGGACCAACAACGGATAGATAGCACGCGCCCAGAGTGTGGCTTCGTTCATGAGTACGAGTTGGCGTCCATGCAAGAGAGATTTGAGATAGTTAAGTAGTCTGATTTCTTCTGGGTCTAGTATTGATGTCATTTCATCCCATTTGTCGGACACATCTGGGCGTTCGTACAGGCTCACAAGTGCGTTGAGCGTTTCCTCGGTGAGTTGTGACAATGGATACGTTTGCATCACTGAAAACCTCCTTCCAAAGTGTTCTACAAAACTTCCACTTCTGCTCAACTTCTTTTTATCCAACTCCAAGAAGATTTCAAATCCGGTGATAGCACCCACAACCTAAAGGTTGGGGCTTCGGCTTCGTAGCGACTGCGGTT